>CAYNWQ010000128.1:0-5009 GCA_964400955.1 uncultured Gordonibacter sp.
AATACATCGCAAAGCACGTCCTGCTTTTTAGTTGACGCCGGCGGCGGCAATACTGTCATGACGCAGCTCGAACAGGCACATATTGATTGGCGGCGCATTCACGATCTTTTTATCACCCACACTCACATCGATCATTTGCTCGGTGCGGTATGGATGTTGCGCTGGGTATGCCATCATATGAACGAAGGCGACTATGAAGGCAATTTTGACGTATGGGGAAATGACGATGTCATCGATGCACTTGAGAGTCTGTTGCGCTTGCTTTTACGCCCGCAAGAGACACGTTTTCTAGGGAACCGCGTGCAGTTGCATACGGTAAAAGACGGACAAGACTGCCTTATCTTAGGGCGAAAGGTGAGCTTTTTCGATATACACTCGAGCGGCGCAAAGCAGTTTGGCTTTGTGATGGAGATGGATAAAGTATCGAGTGCGACTGCCAAGCGCCTTTTGGCATGCTGCGGAGACGAGCCTTTCAAAGAGGAAAACCGCTCGTATATACAAGGCGCAACATGGCTGATACATGAGGCATTTTGCTTGCATTCAGACATCGAAAAATACGATCCACACCCCATAAACCACGGTAGTGTTGCTGAAGCATGCGATATCGCAACAAGCCTCGGCGTAAAAAACCTCGTGCTCTATCACACCGAAGACGACGACCTGCCTCATCGCAAAGAACGCTACCTCAAAGAAGGACGCGCATATTTTTCGGGCAATCTCTACATACCCGACGACCTCGAAGTAATCGATTTACACTAGAGCACCCTATGAAAAAAACGCAGAAAAAAATTCGGCTCGATACACTGCTCGTCGAACGCGGCTACTTTCCTGACAAGCAAGCCGCTTTGCGAGGCGTGCTTGCCCATGAGGTAAAGGTGGATGATACCTACGCTACAAGTGCTGCGGTACTCGTGAGTCCCACAGCCGAGATAGTCGTGCGCACGCGCAAGCAATTTGTTTCACGTGGAGGGCACAAGTTGCAGGGCGCACTCGATGCTTTCGCGCAAGACGTGCACGGGCTTCGCTGCATGGATGCGGGTGCTTCGACCGGCGGATTTAGCGACTGTTTACTGCAAGCAGGAGCAGCAAGCGTTGCCTGCGTCGACGTGAACTATGGACAACTCGCTTGGAAACTACGACAAGACAGCCGCGTACAAGTATTTGAACGCACCAATATCAAACACGCAGACCCTGCGTCTTTAGGCGCGCCGTTTGATCTCATCGTGGCCGATTTGAGCTTTATAGGGCTTGCCTCACTTGCACCTGTTTTCGCACGCTTTTCGCAGACCGGTACTATCTTTATAGGTCTCATCAAGCCTCAATTTGAGTCACGCGCAGGAGAAACCGACCATGGGGTCGTGCGCGATGAGGCAGTGCGCACACGTACTATTGCGGAGGTTAGCGAAGCACTTACTCGCACAGGGTTTGAGGTGACAGGCGTTGTGACCTCCCCTATCACAGGACCTGAGGGAAACGTGGAATATCTCGTACGCGCAGTTTATGAGGGCTAGAACGGTGCGCGTGCGTGCGCTGGGAGCAGGCGTTGGTGACGCTGCCACGGATATTGGCACGCTACCATGAGCGCTGCAGATGACAACGCGTCAACAGCAAACGACACAGGCTAGTAAACGAGCTCTATCTTTTCGATGTCTCCACGGCTGCTTTCGCGGTATAGCACCACGCGCTTTCCTATGACCTGCACCAACTCTGCATGTGCGGCATCCGCAATTTCGCGACCAACCACACCCGCATCCGCGCCACTATCGCAGAGCACGCTTATCTTAATGAGCTCATGCGCTTCGAGAGCATCGTCTATCTGTGTTAACACGTTTTTGGTTACACCGCTTTTGCCCACAATGACCGACGCTTTAAGTGTATTTGCAAGGCTGCGCAACTGCCTGATTTGTTTACCGCTTATTGCCATAGTTTTTTACTTTCCTTCGTATCTTTTTTATGCGCGCCTATTTTACACCAGCAAACCCGCACTCTCAAAAATCGTGTAAAGTACAAATTTATGCCCTCAGTTTGGCAAATTTTGCCATTTATCTTGCAATTTTTTTCAAACAGCGTGAAGTTATGGTACGTTTATTGCTCACCAAATAACAAAACGTTAAAATCGCGCAGTTATCATGCAATCGGCGTAAATTCCGACAGTAAATTAAAAAACAAGAGCGATAAGAGAAACAGGTAGAAACAAAAGAAATGAAAGAAGCGCAAAACATGAACGGCTTAAAAGGCCAACTGACACTAAGAGGCATACTTATTGGATGCGTGGGCTGCATCATCATTACAGCAGCTTCGGTCTATACCGCTCTTAAGATGGGAGCTTTGCCTTGGCCTATCGTGTTTGCAGCTATCATTTCGCTTTTCTTTTTGAAGGCATTTTCGCATGGGAAAGTAAGTCTCAACGAAGCAAACGTCACGCATACCACGATGTCTGCGGGTGCTATGGTTGCAGGCGGTCTTGCGTTTACTATCCCAGGCGCCTGGATGCTTGGCTACGCTGATGAGATAAGTGTGGTTGACATGCTCATCGTGGCACTTTCGGGCGTCATCTTAGGACTTGTGTGCACGGCACTTTTGCGCAAACATTTTATCGAGGAAGCGCATCTTGAGTACCCTATAGGCGAAGCTGCCGCTCAAACGCTCATTGCTGGAAATACTGGCGGAAAATGCGGCGTCAAACTTTTTAGCGCTATGGGACTTGCAGGCATATATACTGCCCTGCGCGATTGGTTTGCGGCGATACCAACGCTTTTTTTGAGTAACATCACGATACCCGGCGTGTCTTTTGGCATATACAACTCCCCTATGCTTTTGGCAGTAGGATTTTTGGTAGGCACAGGGGCTGTGATAGTATGGTTTGCCGGAGCGCTTTTTGCAAACTTTGGCATCGTCGTGGGCGGCAGCGCAGCAGGCTTATGGGATACAAGCACTGCTCAAGGTATCGTATCAAGCCTTGGCATGGGCGTCATGATGGGCGCAGGTGTCGGGGTCGTATGCAAAGACATACTGCCGAAACTAGGGCAGTTTTTTAAGGATTCTCAGGGTACAAGCAAAACACAGGATACAAATGACGCGCAGGGCGCAAGCAAGACGCAGATTACAGATGGCGCGCAGAGCGCAAGCACAGGCACAAAAAAGCTCTCCCAAAAAACGAGCGCACTCTTTGCACTAGCGGTCGTTGCGGTTTGTCTAGCCGTGTGCTTTTTACTTAACTTAGGACCTGTCGTATGCATCGTGGTCGTGCTTTTAAGCTTTGTGACATGCGCCATGAGTGCACAAAGTGTCGGACAAACAGGCATCGACCCGATGGAGATATTTGGCCTTATCGTCCTTTTGGTAGTAGCCGCTATATCTAACACGGTACAGGTAAAACTCTTTTTTGTCGCTGGCATTATCGCTGTTGCCTGCGGTCTTGCAGGAGATGTTATGAACGACTTTCGCGCAGGACACATCATCGGCACCGACCCCCGCGCACAATGGATTGGTCAAGCGATAGGCTCTATCGTTGGCGCGCTTGTTTCCGTCGCTGTCATGTTAGTGTTGCTTAAAGCCTACGGCGCGCAAGCTTTTGGGCAGCAGGGTAGCTTTATTTCTGCACAAGCATCCGTTGTTGCCACCATGGTATCAGGCATACCTTGCGTCAGTGCTTTTGTGATAGGGCTTGTCTTGGGATTTGGACTTTATCTAGTCAAGTTTCCCTCTATGATGCTAGGACTTGGCATCTACCTGCCCTTTTACATGTCTGTCTCTGCGTTTTTGGGCGTAGTTGCAAAACTGATTTACAACAAGGTGTGCAAAATACGCCGCGCACGTCTTGAGAACGCCGCAAACAACACAGACGTCGCGAGCAGCGCGAGTGACGCAGGCGACACACACGGCATGAGCAACACACACGGTACGAGTGAAAACCTCGCACGCGCGCAAGAAGAAAGCGGGCTCATCGTAGCAAGTGGCCTGCTTGGCGGCGAGTCTATCGTTGGCGTGCTCATCGCCCTCGCAGCGGTTGTCATGGGCAGCATCGGATAAAGAGCGACTCGATAATCTCGGTCACGAAAAGGCCGGTTCAAGATTTCCGCCGCAGTCCCTGCGGTCTGCAAAGACGTGCTCTGTTCTCAAAAGGCATGATTTCCTTACAAGAGTGTAGTTAATTTTGCGGTATCATAGCGCTACACACAAAGGAACAAGGGCTGATGTATCAAACGTCCATCTATTTAAAACAGCCAAAGAAGCCTACTGAGATAGACCCTGCAAGACAACTGAGTGAGCCACCCAACCGAGAAAAGCGAGAGCACCCATGAATTTCCATAAAGTATCTTTTAGCGCAGCGTACGGCACCAGCGCGCAGCTACCCGTATCCAAGCGATGCGAGGTCGCTTTCGCCGGACGCTCTAATGTCGGAAAATCGTCTTTGCTCAACAAACTGATGTATCGCAAAGGCCTCGCGAAGGTATCTGCGACACCCGGCAAAACCGCTACTATCAATTTTTACGAGGTTGACGAGGGCGCGGCCGATTTTGTGGACTTACCCGGCTACGGATATGCAAAAGTGGCCAAATCTGAAAAAGGACGCTGGTCAGAACTGATTGAGGGTTATTTCGCGCAAGAACGCAACTTTGCACTAGTGGTAGCGCTTGTTGACATCAGACACGACGCAACACCTCTCGATGTGCAAATGATAGATTTTTTGCGGGAATGCGAGCTGCCTTTTGCGGTTGTACTCACCAAGGCAGACAAGCTCTCAAAGCAGCAAATCATAAAGCAAACGTCTGCCATACGTAAGCAACTACAGCTCACAAAAGACACGCCTCTTATCGCGACCTCAGCAGAAAAAGGCAGCGGCATAGACGAGCTGCGCCGCCTTATCACTGACACAGTCGCCGCTTACTAGTGCGCATAAGAGCTGCAGCGTAACAGCTACAAGCCAGCACACCTCGCGTTCGCTTGGCGCGCACCACACACCCTTACACTCGCCTCGCACACCTCGCACGCACTAAAGCGCGCGA
>CAYNWQ010000129.1:0-4997 GCA_964400955.1 uncultured Gordonibacter sp.
GGTAAACAAAATCAAAGGCCATTGCAATTCCATGGGTTTACTCCTCTCCCTGCCATGCATGATCGCGCAGGATATACAAAAACGATGGGTTATTTCCTACATTTGGCAAGTGGTGAACATCGCTGTCATCAAAGGGCAAGCAGAAGTCTCCGAGCACGATACGCTCTGTACCAAGCTCTGCACCCTCAAAGCTCTCGATACCTTTGTCTAGGTCGCCAAAGAAGCGTGCCATACCACCGCATTGGCTTACGCATTGCGGCAAGTCACCTTGCGCGATTTTTTGCTCACAGAGCGTGCATTTCTCAATAACGCGCTCTTCTTCGTTTAAATAGCGCACGTTGTAAGGACATGCCATCGCGCAGAACTGACATCCTATACATTTCGACTTGTCAATTTGCACGGTGCCGTCTTCAAGTATGTGCGAAGCCTCAGTCGGGCACACAGCCACACACGCCGGGTTTTCGCAATGCTGGCATTGGATGGTCAAGAAATACATATATGCGTCAGGGTCGCTTTCGCTGTTAGCTCCTTGGATGGAAGCTTGAGGCCCAATGCGCAAAGTCTTGTTCCAAAAGCTCCCTACTGGTACGCCATTTACCGCCTTGCACGCAACTCCGCACGCAAGACAACCTACACAACGATTTAAGTCGGTTGCTATAGCATAATGAGTCATAATCTACTCCCTCCCCTCATAGGTCGGCATCCATTCCTTCAACCTCGGGTCGCTCGAATCATGAATGATTTCGTTGCCTTTATGGTCACATGGAACAGGGTTTCCAAAAGGCGAGTTTTCTGCTGTCGCCTTATAAATCTTTCCAAGGTAGGCACGCAAGTTAGACGAACCACAATGCGGGTCACGCGCCCAAGGGTCAATCAAGTGGTTAACTGCACTGAGCTCATGTCCGCCGCCGGACTGGTCAAGCTCAGGGAACCACCACTGGTGCTCGCAGTTGATAACGCCTTCGCGAACGCCGTAGTAAAGGTCAGCTACCTCACGTATCTTTCCGTAAGGTGTCTCAATCCATACCCAGTCACCTTGCTCGATACCGTATTTCTTTGCATCACTCGGGTTAATCTCCACGCGAGGTACCGGCCAAAGCTCACGGCACCAAGGCAGCTGACGATGCTCAGAGTGGAAATACACCGGAATACGACGACCAGTTGTAATGATGAGCGGATATTCCTTAAACATTTCTGGGTCGCTCACAGGGCTGTGAGGAGGCTCTTTGTAGGTAGGCAGATCCCATTGTCCGTCAGGATGGTACGACTCCATGACCGTTGACCAGATCTCGATCTTTTTGGTTGGCGTGTAAAAGCCCGGCAGCCAGTCGCCTTCAGAACCCACAAAACCACCAGCATTACGTCCGCGGTTTGCGCCCGTCTCATAACGACGATACGTGCCCCACAAATCCGGCTCGGTCTCTTTGCAGTCCCACCAGCCATGCTCTTGGAAGCGCTCTTCAAACACTTTCCAACCTTGCGGCTCAAATCCAGCAACTGCCATATCAAGCATTTCTTCAACGCTCGGATACTCAGGATAACCTGGAATAATGTTGTAAGCCACACCCTTTTCTTTGTAGAGCATCTCGATGATTTCGCCGTCAAATTTGGCCTCAGCAGGAGGATCGATACATTTCACGGTAGCGCCCATAGCACCCGATGCACCCTGAGATGAACGCGGGCTCGATAGCTCGAGGAAGTGTGCCGCTGGCAATACGATGTCACACGTACCGCCACCTGGCGTGTGCCACAGATTGGCTTCTACGTAAAACTCGAGTGATTTCAGAGCTTCCCATGCCATATCGGTGTTGCATTGGTTCATGAAGTTGCCCGAAGAGTTAAAGGCACCCACAACTTTGTAAGGCTCGCCAGTCAAAACAGCGTTCCAGACCGTAGTCGCGTCAGACCACATACCCCACCAAGCCAAAAGCGGGATGTCTTCTACACCCAAAAGTTTATCCATCTGACCTGCAGAAAGTGCCGGCATACCTGAGCCGTTGTTGGCAAAACCCATCTGCCCGCCTTCGATAGGAGCACGCGTTGAAGCACGCTGTCCGGCAGGTGTGTCGTAGTTGCCGGTTATAGCTGAGAGGTAGTCGAGTGCACGTACGTTTTGAATAGCAGTATTGGCATGCTCAGTTGCAAGCATGTATTGCAAACCGCCATTACCATAACCCTTTTCAGGATGCACGCGTGTGCCATAAGCCATAGCAGCATCACGTATTTTTTCGGCAGGGACGCCGGTTATCTCTTCGACAACCTCTGGGGTGTATTCTGCGCAGCGCTCTGCGTATTTATCAAAGACCGGACGCACGGTGTGAGTTGTACCGTCTTTGAGCGTTACTTCAAACTCGCCAAAAAGTGCGGGGTCAATCTCAGGATTGAAAGGCGTCGGGTCGATAACAAATCCCTGATGGAAACCTGGCGCGAGATTTTCTTGCGTAGCTTCTTTGCCAGCGGTAGGACGCACCCATTCTTCGCCTTCCCAAAAACCCGTTTCTGCGTCGAAATACGTGAGTTTTTCAGCGATGTTATCCCACACCATAAAGCGCTTCGGGTTGCCACCCTCGACCATATCGGACTCTTTGAGCAGATGTGTCTTGAGCTCAAAAGGCGTCATCATGATAGGAGAAGCTTCGGTCCAGCCGGTTGCCTCCATATCTTCGCATACCAAAAACGGAGCGTTCGTCCACTTTTTCGTGAAAAGGTCGTCGTAGAGCTCGTTTTCAATAACGACGTTTGTCCAAGCAAGCGCCATAGCGCCGTCAGTGCCAGGGCGCAGGTGCAGCTGATAATCTGCTTCTTTGCCCATGTTGCTTTCGCGCGGGTCAACGCAGATATGCGTGGTTGCACGCGTAGCAACGTCTACTGTCGTACGGCAGCTATCGTCGTAGTTGGAAAGCTCAGAAGCGCCGCCCCAAGCAACATAGACATCAGGATGTGCAACCGTCTCCATCCAAGCATCAGCAAAGCTTGAGCACATGAGCGTGCCAAAGTGGCGCGGGCCTTTGCAGATTTGCCATGCTTGTACGATGTTGGGCGAATCCCACAGATACATGCCGTTTGATGCGCCAAACATGCACCATACACGCGAAGTACCGCACATGCCAAACAGCGACTCTCCGCCGTATTTTTCTTGTAACTCATTAAACTTTGAAACGATAGTCGAGATAGCTTCATCCCAAGAAATACGCACCCAACCCGGGTCGTCACTATCTTTGGGATTAGAACGTTTCATTGGATAGTGCAAACGCGCCGGATGATAGGCTGCCTGCACAGCAGACTGGCTCTTTGTACAACAGTTGCCCATTGACTGGAACGCCGTCGGATCGCCCTCGAGACGAATTACCTTGCCGTTTTGTACAACAGCGATAACGCCGCATTCCATCTTGCCGCATCCACGACATCCTGTGCGGATACGTTTAACCTCACCCGCCTCAGAATCTGTGCTCGTATCGGCGTTTGCAAGCCCCGCAACACCTGAAGTAGAAAGTGCTGCTGCACCTGCGACCGCAGAAACCTGCAAAAACTTTCTGCGCGACATAGTGAGTTTGCCCATAAACTTCTCCTCCTCTAATCTCTCTAAGCCTTACGGACTGCGAGGAGTTTTATGCTGTGAGCAATCGGATGCTGCATCCTTTTAAGCAAAGCAGCTTCATCAAATTTCGCTTACCCCAAAACCCCTCTGCAGCACATAATAAAGAGAATCGAAGAGCATAGAAAAATAACGATTTGGGCAAAATTGACCCCAAACTATTATTCTTTGCGACGAAGCTATGCGCACGCGCTTAAGCTCCATGCGTCCGCGTTTGCCAAACATGCATAAATGCACTCAGTTTATACTCAAACGTTATACATATATTCCGTTTTAGTATGCGCAAGAAGCGCTTTAGCGTACACTAAAGAAATCAAATGTGATAAAGTGACTTGCGGGGATTTTAGAGGAGGATACGCCATGGATATAGAGCACTACCGAGAATTTATCGAACTTGCCCAGCAGCTTAACTTTACTAAAGCAGCAACGCATCTCAATATGACACAGCCCGCCTTAAGCAAGCACATTGCCTCGATTGAGCGCGAATACGGTATTGAACTCATCAAACGCTCTCGCGGAAATGTCCAACTCACCGAAGCCGGCAAAGTATTTTTCGAAGGTGCCAATATCATCGTAGAACAACACGAAAAGACAAAAGAAGCCATCACCCGCATAAAAGAAAACACACCTATCCGCATCGGTGGACAGTTTGACGACGCTGATGTAGCCTCTCTTATCGCAGTTACGGCCATGTGCGCGCGCAACGATCAAAGCGCACATGTCACTTTTGTGAAAGTAAACGAGGACAAGGCTTTTGAGGCTTTATCTGATGGCGTCATCGACCTCTACATCGACTATACGAAAGCCGATAAAGACCTCCATACCGACCTCTCCACTATTCCCTTTATCACTCACAATCTTACGGCGATAGTCGGTAGCGACCATCGCCTCGCAAACCGAGAGTCTATAGAGATAAAGGAGCTACAAGACGAGACCTTCGTCAAATTTGTCAGCGGGAAAACCGACCCGGCATGGAACCAGATAGAAGCGATTTGCCACGAGCACGGTTTTGAGCCAAAGATACGCTCAGTACCCTGCGCAAGCGACGTAGAATTTTTTAGCACGCCTCTTGGCAAAAGCGTGCTTGTATGGAAAAAAGGACAAAAGCAAATCGGGCTGCTTTTGAGAGCGGGCAGACGCGCGAGTATCCCCATAAGCGATGAAAGCGCAGTTTTGGTATCGTATGCGAGTTATCGCAGCGCTGACAAGCAAAAACTTTTGCCCTTTTTCGCAGCGCTACAAGAAGCAAAAGACCTCATACGCAAAGGTGGCGCCGAGACCGAAAGCGCGCTCGGGGAGCACTAGAGCGCATGGGGTGCGCGGGGTGCGTACGCAAGCACTGCGCACGTAGGTGCTGCGCCCTCGAGCGTGCCTTTACGAAAAGAAGGCGTTGAGCTTTGTA
>CAYNWQ010000130.1:0-1095 GCA_964400955.1 uncultured Gordonibacter sp.
AGCGTGGTACGGCAGATGCGGTTGCAGCTTGTAAAGAGACCTTTGCAGATTTTTCAGGCTCGCTTGTGGTGCTGTCGGGAGACTGCCCGCTGATTACGCCCGAGACCATCGCGCACCTCATAGCAGAGCGCGAAAAAACAAACGCTGCCGTGGTAGTGCTTACCATGCAGCTTGATAATCCTTTTGGCTATGGGCGCATCATACGTGACGCGCAGGGCCATGTCGAGCGTATCGTCGAGCAAAAAGATGCTACACCTGCCGAGGCAGCAGTATGCGAGTGTAACTCTGGCTTTTACTGTTTTGATGCGCGTGCACTTTTTGCGGCACTCGAAGAAGTGAAAAGCGACAACGCGCAGGGTGAGTTTTATCTCACCGATGTGCTTGAGATAAGTAGGCGCGCGGGGCGTGAAGTGCGCGCTTTGCTCACCGATGATTCCGCAGAATGCCTCGGTGTTAACTCGCGCATACAGCTCGCGCAAGCGACAAAATATATGCAGGCGCGCATCAACAAAGTCCATATGGAAAACGGCGTGACGATGTGGGATCTAGATGCAACCTGGATTGGTCCTGAGGTAGAGATTGCGCCTGATACCGAGATATTGCCTAACACGATGTTACTGGGAAAAACGGTTATAAACACACCAGCCACACTCGGTCCTAACGTGTGTATCGTCGACGGGCAAAAATTATAATTTCGCGCAAGAGGCGTTTTGCGTACACAAAGCATTCTTGCGGGTACGAAGCATTCTTGCATGTTTTGCATATGCAAATAGTAACCCGTGCGGTAAGTCAGCTGATGGGGTGGCAATCTAGCTCATGCGCACCCTAGCAGCGCCTGTCCATAAAAATAGACAATTGCGCTGCGCGCGTATTTTCGCGCGCCAAAAATGCACTAATGTCTGCATAAATGACTATTCTTTTCTAAAATTAATGCTTGCATGAAAACCTATCTAACGCTACTATAGCTCTGTCTGAGGACAACTGCGCCCTTTTGCAGCTTTGCGTCGTTTGACTTGAGCGTCGGACGCTCAAGTTTGTTGTGCGATCACGCGCGGGATGCGCTTCACGCAGCGTACAAACGCGTACGAGGTGTGT
>CAYNWQ010000130.1:1195-4960 GCA_964400955.1 uncultured Gordonibacter sp.
GAAGAAAGGAAGAGAAAGTATGGGGTCAACTACTCTGTATCGCAAGCTTTCGCTTTCGGGAGTAAAACTTGCTGCGGTGTTGTGCGCGTGTGCACTTGCCATCGCAGCTTGCGTTTTATGCCCGGCTACAGCGTTAGCAAAAGACGGTACGCTTTCCGGTGACGGCAGCGAGGCAAGCCCGTATCTCATCGAAGATGCGCAAGACTTGGTGGCCGTTTCAACTAAGATTAATAACGCAACTAAGGAAGATAAGTGTCTTACGGCTCATTACAAGCTCACTGCTGACATCGATATGACTGATGTGAGCTTCACGCCTATTGGCACATCAGACTCTATCGCAATGAAGGGTACCTTTGATGGTGATGGACACGAGATTTCAAATCTGGTGGTGAGTTCATCAAAGACAGCTGCGCTTTTTGCCTATGCTGGCAATACACCTACTTCTCCTGCAGTTATTAAAAACCTTACATTGTCAGGTAGTATTACGGTTACAGGATCCTATTGTTATGCCGGCGGTATCGTAGCTCGCGCTGGTAATGGCATCGAGATTTCTAACTGCATTAATAAGGCTGATGTTACCAATCAAAGCTATGCATATGCGGGTGGTATTGTCGCTTGTGCTTTTAGAGGTAATGTGTGTCATATCGAATCATGCGGCAATGAGGGCAACATTTCAGCAAAGCCTTCCGGCACCTCTTCGTCTGCTTATGTTGCTGGTATTGCGGCAGTTCTTGATAATGGTCCTTCGGGTAGTCCAAACTATGTTAAAAACTGCTACAACTCAGGTACTATTACCGCAACGCAGGGCTGTGGTGCTGCCGGTATTGTGTCGAAATATCAAAACAGCACTGCATCAACCGCTTATATCACGGTAGAAAATTGTTACAACCGCGGTGCTATCAAGTTAGCCGATGTTAATACCACGCAAGCTACGAAATTTGGCGCTATCGTGGGAGAGTGGAGCTCCACATCAGCTGCTGCTTCTCACGCAGAGCGCTTCAAGATCCTCAACTGCTATTACGACGAGGCTTCTTGCACGCAGGCATACCCTGCAACCTCTCCTGAGGGCGTAACAAAAGAAGTAACCAAAAAAACTGACACAGAGATAAAGTCAGCCGACTTCATAAAGGCTCTCAATGGTGAGAGCGGTACGGCTTGGATTAAAGGCAACCCGTATCCGATGTTTTCTTGGCAGATTACGCCGGGTGCACCACTTCTAAAAACTGACCTTTCTACTGAGATGGTGGAATACGATATGGGTGCTACCGATGTTAAGGCGCTCGCTCCCGTATTTAGCTTACCGGAGACCGGCTCGCTCGGTGCAGGTGGCACGCTTACCTATCAATGGTACAAAAATACGACTTCAGATACTGAAGGCGCTGTAAAGATTGACGGCGCAACAAGCGCTACGTATACGCCTCTCACTACGGCAAATGGCGACTTTTATTACTACGTGGTAGCTACTAATACTTGGACAGGAGAAGGCGCAGACTCCTCTCCTCAATCTATCACCTCATCGCTTGCGCACATCGTAGTGCATTCTGCACAAAAAGCTATTGCACCTACTATCGTCAAACAACCGCAATCGCTTGCCGATATTGGACAAGGCAAAGAAGCGACACTCTCGGTTGAAGCAAGTGTGTCAGGAGATGGCGCAGGTACACTCAGCTATCAGTGGTATAGCTGCGACGATGCAAATAAGACTAACCCGCAGGCTATTGAAAAAGCCACGGGTGCAAGCTATGTGGCTGATACTACAGCTACCGGCACGAAGTATTATTACTGCACCGTAACTAATACTTTTGAAGCAACCAAGACAGCTAAGACAGACACTGGTGTCGTCTCAGTTGAGGTAACTCCGGTAAAGATTTCGACATCAGCAGAGCTTAAGGCCCTTGCCGATCGCGTAAATGGCGGAGATAACTGTGCAGGCTATACCTTTGCTTTGACGGCTGACATTGACCTCTCTAGTGATGAGGCCACTAAAGTGTGGACTCCTATTGGTTACGACGACGATGAAAAGACCCTGTTTGCAGGCACCTTTGATGGTCAAGGTCACAAGATTACAGGGATGAATGCTCAAACGACCCAAAGTCTCGGTTCTGGTCTGTTCGGTGCTGCAGGATACGGTGCTGAAATCAAAAATCTTACGGTTTATGGTAGCGCTTCCGGCGCCAAGGGCGTTGGCGGTGTGGTCGGATCCGTTATGGGTAATTTCACCATGAAAAACGTTGGTGCTGAGGTAGAGATAAATGCCACAAATTCACAATCCGGTGGTCTTGTGGGTTTGATCGGTGGTTATTCATACGCCACTTCTATTGACAGCTGCTGGGCACGCGGTTCGGTTGCTTCTAGTGCGACATACAGCGCTTACGCAGGTGGTCTTGTTGGTCAGTGCAGCGCAGGAACTACAACCATTACCAACTGCTATGCTAATGTTGATGTGGCATCTTCTAACTCCTACACTGGTGGCTTTTATGGTGGCGTTAGTAACAAAACTACCATCACCAACTGCTATGCGGTAGGCAAAGTAACTTATGCGGGTACGAGCGTTGTCACGAGTAATTGTGGTGCGTTTGGCGGCATGAGCTCAAGTTCCGCTACGCTTACCAATTGCTACTATGACGCAGAAGCAAACGCAGACCTCAACGCTTTAGCGAATGCTACAACAGCAACGGGCGTGTCCGGCATGACTTCTGCTGACATGAAGGCTTCGACTTTCCCGGCTAAACTTTCTGACAGTGGCGCCTTTATTATCGACGCTGCAAAGGTAAATGATGCATACCCAGTGCTGAGCTGGGAGCATGTCGCTGGCACGCCTGAGATTACTGTGCATCCTCAAAGCGCAAAGATTGTACGCAATAGTGACTACACTATCTCTGTTGTGGCAAATGCCCCAGCAGATGCGCAAGGAACCTTGAGCTATCAGTGGTATACCAACAAGACCGGCGTTGTCAACCCTGCTACTTCAACAGCTATCGAGGGCGCAACTGCGTCAAGCTATAAAGTACCGACCGGTAAAACTGACACCGGCTACAACTATTACTTCTGCGTTGTTACTAACACCTTTGGCGCAAACGCTACTGCGGTATCGGCAGTGTCTGATGCGGCAGAGATTGTGCTTGTCTCTGCGATAGAAGCAGCTACGCCAGAGATTGCAAACCTCACAGGCGACGCGTCATATGAGCCGGGTAGTGCGACCGAGCCTATCAAGATTCAGGCGACGCTTCCTCAAACGGGTGCGGGTGTGCTTAGCTATCAGTGGTACAGTGCAACTACGCGCAGCAACGACATTGCAATCGCAACTCTTATCGAGGGTGCAACAGAACCTGAGTACACGCCGAGCGTTACTACGAGCTCAACAACGTATTACTTCTGCGAAGTGACCAATACGTTTGAAGACGTTAAGACAGCAAGTGCTGTGAGCTTGCCGGTAGCTATCACGGGCACCAGTGTTGTGCTCAAGACGCCAGCTGACTTTGCGGCTCTCGCGGAAAATGTCAACACCAAGGGCATGACGTATGAGGGAGTAAACGTAGAGCTTGGTTGTGATATCGACATGACAGGCATAACTGACTTTAAGCCTATCGGTACGAGCTCCAAGAAATTCTATGGCAACTTTGACGGCAAGGGATACACCATTAGTAACCTCAAGGTTATGGAATGCTCGAGCTATACTGGCGTGTTTGGCTGCGTAAGTGGCGGTACGTTTAAAGACCTTGCGATAGAGGACATCACTATCACAAAAGGCTCTTCGGCTGCTAA
>CAYNWQ010000131.1:0-4950 GCA_964400955.1 uncultured Gordonibacter sp.
CTCGATGCAGCAAGCGTTATTTTAGTTGCGCTGCCTTCATCATATGACGCATCGCTATCTCGCGTGGAGTAGTCAAGGTCAAGCGCACTTGCATCAAAAGCTGCCGCAACTGCCTCCCAGCTATCATAAGTCTGCTCGGTACTCGACTGTGTGCTTTGCGCTTGCGCCACGTTTCCGCTTTCAGAGCCCTCCGAGCTCTCAGAGCAGCCCGCGATACAGCCCCCGCATACAAGTGCACAAGCTACGATACAGGCGATAAATCTGCACTTTGCTTTTTCGTATTTCATCACAAAACCCCTTTCGCACTCGGCGCTGTACCACACGATATCTTCAAGTTACCATTGAGACAGCGCAGGTCATCGATGAGTTTCTTTTCGGTGCCGGGTTCTTTGAGACGTATCGCATACTCCAGCAAAAAGAGGCTACCCATGTTGGTAGTTTGCACTTCGGTGAGCTCATGCTCGCTCGTATAGCGCGCAAGCGTCTCGTCAAACACACCGTCATACTCGAGGTCTTCAGGGATGGTGATGCGCAAAGTTTTTTCCGGCGCTTTCGGGCGACCAAAGGGCGAAAGCATATAGATTACGTTAACTATAGCAACAACTATGGTAAACACCACCGCAAGCCCGATGAATCCCATGCCGGTTGCAAGGCCTATCGCCATGGCCAAAAACACGCTGCCGATATCTTTCGCAGAGCCCGGGATAGAGCGAAAGCGTACGAGGTTAAACACACCCATGACCGCAATGCCGGCACCGAGGTTACCGTTGACAAGCGTAATTACCATTTGCACTACGAGCGGCAATATCGCCAAAGTCACTACGAAATTTTTTGAGTAGTTATGGCGAAACATGTAGATAGCCGCAATCGCTGCGCCCAACACGATAGAGGCAAGACAACAAAGCAGAAAATCGACGGTTGACACGCTAGAGACCAGCGAGTCGGCCGTCCCAAATACAGAAGAAAACGTTGCATCAAACATGAGTAGTTGTCCTTTCTTTGTTCATAAGCACGCGATATGCCGTGCCGTATTTCGAAAACGATGTGGGATAGATGTGTGCGCTTGTCAACGCATGCGAAAGCCAAAGCGGCACCGGACCGGAGTTTTTAATCTCCATGATGACCTCGTCAGCTGGCAAAAGTGCACACTCTTTCTGCGAGGATGCATGTTGCGCGCGAGCATCTTGCGCGGATGTTTTTTGTGCGCGAGTATCTTGCGCGCGGGCATCTTGCGCGCGAGTATCTTGTGCGCGTGCATGTTGCGCGCGGGCATCTTGCGCGGGCGCAACATGCGCGGGCGCTTTCGCTACGAGATTACCTTGCGCGCGCTCTGTACTTGCATGCTTTGCTTTTTCGCACTCATCAAGCGCAAAGCAATCGTAATATGCAAGATCTGCGTCAAAAGTTATGCGTAACTCGCCCTCACTTGCATCAAGCGGTTTGTAGGCGCTGCGCATGCAAGTGATAAGCACCGAAGGTTCGAGGTCGTCATAACGCTCGCAAAACTGATCTATCTCATGAGATATTTGCATACTGCGAGAGCTGATAGATTCACGCGCCTGCACCGGGTCAGACAAAGGGTAGGCGCTACACGCCTGCTCATATGGCATTCCGGCCAGATAAGCGCGCGCCGCACTAGAGCTACAGCACACACGACGCTTATAAACTATTCCCTTGTACTTTTTCTTGATTTCGATAAATACACGCTCATCGCGCTCGCAAGGAGCACTTTCGCTCGCGCACACATTGTGGTCGCCTGCTGCATTCTCACTTGCGCGCGTATCGCTCGCGCTGCCTACCGCTTCCTCACTTGCGCGCGTATCGCGCGCACCGCCTGGCGCATCCCCGCCATAACGACGCACACGCAACTTTTCCTTGTAGAGAGGTTTTTCGATTGAGCGCGCGATGAGTGATCGCTCAGGCGTATCGTAATAAAGACTAGTAATCTTTGTTTCACCAAACGCATCGAGCTCCATATGTCCACAAAGTGCATTAAGCATTTGCTGATATTGATGAGCACTCAAGCGATATTTCTTTTCTTTGCGCTGAAATACTTCGCAATAAGATGTCATTTTTTGCACCTCCTTTTGGGTTTATCCAATGGCATCAAAAACAAACAAATCAGATTATTTTTCACCGAGTTTTATCTGATGGTCGCAAAGAATAAAACCGATTCCTGAAGTTTGTCTGAAAGACATGAGCGAGACACAAGCGTTGCATTTAGCTCTACAGTGTTCTATTTACCTCTGCAACCGCCACCCTCTAGTTATTGCAGTTAGTAAATTTATTTTTCATTGACCGATGATGTCGTTGTCGCTACAATAGGGATATCCACGGATATATAAAGAAAGGAGTGTGTAATGGTCGAAGCCACAATGATTGGAACGCTTGGAAAATGGGGAAATAGTCAGGGCGTGAGAATACCTAAAGACATTTGCGAACTTCTCGATTTGAAGACCGGCACTCCTGTGCGCATGGAAGTAAATCAAGTAACGTCGCAGGTCACGCTTACCTTTGAAAAACCTAGCCGTCCGTATACTCGCACAAAAAAAGTCTCTCTTGAAGAACTTTGCGCAGGCTGGACAGGCGGAAAGGTCGGTGAAGAGTGGGGCGGGGTTGATGTTGGAGCCGAGGTGGTCGAATGATTCTCTTTGAGCAGGGAGATCTCATTGAGGTAAACTTCAGCCCAACCGTCGGACATGAACCACAAAAAATGAGGCCTGCCCTTGTAGTATCAACAGGTTATTTTAATAATGTCGTTTCAAGTCTTAGTGTTGTTTGCCCTATTACTTCCACGGTTAACGGGCACCCTCTTCACATTGAGCTCCCAGATGATAGCGCAGTGCATGGATGTATATGCGTTGAACAGCTGCGTGCGATTGACCTTGCCGACCCAAGGAGGGCAGTCAGAAAGATTAAAGCTACAGTTGATCAAAAAACTATGGGCGATGTCTTATCTGCTATCGGTGCTATTTTTGATATCTAGCTACCTCCAGTTTATCCATCTAGCACCGAGAACTTTCAGAAAGCTTTCAGACTTGCGTGTACAATGACCTTGTTACGAAAAGTAGACAAGGCATGCACAGTAAGAAAGTGAACGAGACATGCAAGTTTTAATAGTAGAAGACGACGTGAGACTCGCACAGGCTCTAGGGCGCATATTAGAAGAAAATGGCTATATAGTTGACACGGTACACGACGGTCAAAGCGGAGCAGACTGGGCTGAAAGCGGCATCTACGACGTCATTATCCTAGACGTCATGCTGCCTAAAATGAACGGCTTTGAGGTAGCGAGCACCTTGCGTCGCAAAAATATAAGCACGCCCATACTTTTGCTTACCGCACGCGATGCTATACCTGACAAAATAACCGGCTATGATAGCGGCGCTGACGACTACATGACAAAGCCTTTTTCACCCGCAGAGCTACTCGCTCACCTGCGCGCACTGACTCGCCGTCAAGGCGAAGTGGTGTTTGAAACTCTTTGCGCAGGAGACCTTACCTTAAACATCGAAAGTTACGACCTTAGCTGCGGTGCAAAATCGATACACTTGAGCTACAAAGAATTTGCCCTTGCACGTATACTCTTGGCTAACCCCGGACAAGTCATCTCAAAAGAGCAGATAATAGCAAAAGTTTGGGGAGTTGAATCAAGCGCAGAAGACAACAACGTTGAAGCCTATGTCTCGTTTCTGCGCAAAAAGCTTGTCCACCTCGGCTCAGATGCCCACATTGAAACCTTGCGAAAAGTAGGCTATAGACTCACCCTACCAGACGAAACAACGAGCAAGGAGCACTAATACATGGAAGCCTCGATGCTCAAAAAACTACGCACCAAATTTGTCGTACTCAATATGACAATGGTTGCAGTTGTGCTTGTTACCGTACTTGTTTCCATCTGTGTTATCAACTATCAGCAGTCAGTATCAAGCGTATACGCCGCCCTCGACTCAGCCATCAGCCGAGCGGGTGACGCCGGCGAAAACCAACCGCCGTCAGATATGGGAGACACACAGCCACCCGCAGACACCGGCGACATCCAACCTCACGGTGCCAAACCGGACACCAAACCTGACAGTTCGCCTGAAAGCAGCAGCACCAGCGACGCGAGTGAAGGCACCTTTGCGAGTGATATCAACAACGCAAGCGATGTCAGCAATTCGAACAGCACCAGCGACGCGAGCGATGTCAGCGATTCGAGCAGTGTCAGCAGCCCAGATAGCATTGACAACACAAACGATGTCACAAACGACGAGTCCACTCAGCCCACCCCTCCAGAGATTGGCGGCGAAAAAAGAGATGGCGACAGCGTTATCCCAGTTGCAGTTTACAGCATCGAAGACGACGGCACGCTAAGCGCAGTATCCGCTATGACTACCGCCTCCATTGCCGATGACGTGCTTACAACCGCTGCAAGCGCCCTCGAAAACAAAGGCGAAGGCGAAGGTTTTTTAAGCGATGCGGGTCTTTTTTACGCAAAGCGTAACGTAGGCGGCGTAAGCTATGCTGCTTTCGCCGACGAAAGCAGCGCTACCTCTTGGCAAACTCTTGCGCTCACACTTACCGGCGCAGGCGTGGGCGCCTTGTTCATCTTTTTTGTCATCAGCGTATTTTTTGCTCGCTGGGCACTACGACCAGTAGAAGCTGCCTGGACACAACAGCAGCGCTTTATTGCCGACGCATCTCACGAGCTCAAAACGCCCCTCACAGTCATACTCGCCAACACTTCCATCTTGCGCGCACACCCTGAGCGCAGCATTGCAAGCCAAAGCCAATGGGTCGAAAGCACGCAAACTGAGGCTGAGCGTATGCAGGAGCTGGTGTGCGACATGCTCGATTTGGCAAAGCCTGCCGCGATGCGTACCCAGGGCAAAAACGTACACACTCTCGTTGATTTAACCGACCTCGTTGAGGGAGACCTTTTGCAATTTGAGTCAGTCGCCTTTGAGC
>CAYNWQ010000132.1:0-4943 GCA_964400955.1 uncultured Gordonibacter sp.
TACGCCACACTGGCTTTTTACAATCTGGATGCTGGTCAATCCGATTTTAGTGTTTGGGTAAGCTGGTGCAGCTTGGTTTAGAATATCCATTACGGTCTTTGCCTCTCCCTTAATTTTTTGCATATTAAGGTTTTAGGCGAAGACCTCTTTTTGATGTTCAGCTTTCACCGAACGACAAAATGGTCTTTACGCCAACATTCGAGACGTGATCAGTACACTTGAACTGGAAATACCGATAGTTGGCGAAAATTCATACCGAGGTTTGGCGCGATTTCATGTCGAGACTTGGCAAAAATTCAAGACAAGGGGTGAGCACCGGCGTGCGTAACTGGTTTGCTTTTTGATGCCTTACAAGAACGTGGGCGATGACATGAAGCTCTTTGCGTAGTAGCAAGCTGCGTAAAGAGGGAGGCTTTTTACGAACTTGTCTTCTCCAAAGTTTTTTGCGCTTAGCCGTACCACATAGGGTGGCGCATACTTTTCTCGATATGCCGCGAGACTGTTTGCTCTTACGTGAGAACCCGATTTTACTTCAATGGGCACCACGTCGCCTTTCTTGCTTCGAGCTATAAAATCGACTTCCTGTTTGCTAGGTGTTCCCCAATAGTAAGGACGAACATCTGCTGCCGTTAGTTGCTGCATCACATAGTTTTCAGCAAGCGCACCTCGAAAACGTGATGCCTTGCCTTCTTGGGGAATAATGTCTGTCGGCAGTGTATCGTAGGATGCTGCAAGCAGCCCCGTATCGCTTCGATATAGCTTAAAGCTTGATTCATCTGCAAAACTACCCAGTGGCGCAACTGGTTCACTTACCCGCACGCATTTTGTTACGACAGCGGCTGCCGCTAACCACGCAAGTGGCTCCTCGTAGGTTGAGGCGCGACCTCCAGTACGCACGGCCTTGTACTGGAACTTGCTGTTTTCTTTGGCTAGTTGCGCAGAGGTGCTGCGCCATACGTCGATGATGCGAGGAACTAAATTTGAGGGAGCGTGTTTGACGATATCGGCGACGTATGCTTGGTCTATCTCTGCTTGCTTTGTTCTTGCTGCATCGAAGGCATTCGCCATGGAGGAATCTTGCATCGAGATAAACCGGCTTACGACGTCAGGCATTCCGCCAACAAGTAGATATTCCCGATACCTGCTAAGAGCTTCTTCGTGAAGAGGGCAGGGGCTGAAAGATGTCGCACATTCTTCGATTATTTCTCCCAGCTTTTCTTCGCCGCAGGCCCAAAGATATTCTTCGAAACTGAGCGGGTGTAAGGTTATCATGTCTGTTTTTCCTACAGGAAACGATCCGTCTTCGCGCAGCTTGACACCGAGCAAACTGCCAGCGGCCGCGACGAAATATTGAGATGCGTCTTCGCAGAAGTACTTTAACGCGGTAAGCGCCCGTTCACAAAGTTGGATTTCATCGAAGATGAGAAGGGTCTTTTCTGGTGTGATGGTTTGATGCTCTAGCGCTTCGATTGTTGAAACGATACGCGACGGGTCAAGCGACCCGTCAAAAATGCGGGAGGCCGATGCGCTTTTAGAGAAATCAATGTGGACGCAGTTTTTGAAACAGGTTTTGCCGAAATGCTTTAGTGTGTATGTTTTTCCTACTTGGCGTGCGCCGAAAAGCAAAAGTGGCTTGCGTGTTGGTGAGTTCTTCCATCTTATGAGTGAATCGTCAACTAGACGCTTCATGGCTCTCCTTTCGAAAAAACAGAAATTAATGTGCAAGTATACACTCTTTTCTGGAAATAAGTGTCGAAGGTAGCATTTATTTCTAAGATTTGCAAAGATTAGCAATCTTTGCTTGTTTTTGCCTCTTTGTTCATTCGCTCGCCCAAATTGTAGACTTCAATAGAAAGCTGGGCCAAAAAGGGGTGCAAAGGACACTGAGGTATATACATAGGAGAGGAAAACGGACACATTAACGACAATTCAACATGGCGCGTTTGCTCATGAAGATGGAACAAGATGACTTTGATACCTAGCTGACTAGCTGGCTAACAAAGCTAACTAGTCAGGTCAGGCAATCCGGGCTAGAGTCGACTAGCCGATTAACCAAGCTGACTGGCAAACTAACCCAGCCAGCTTGCAAGCGTGTTCCATACTTCTTCTTGGTCATCTTCGTTTAAATTTGTAAGTGTAGTACGGTGATTGAAGGTAGACTCAAAGCGTTTGATTTGGCTGTTGCTAAACGACAGTTCCGGCCGAACGAAATACCATGGATCGCTTTGCCCGCTTATCATAATCAGACGTGCGGTGTTGGTTGAGTTGAACCATTGAATCATAGCATCGCGTGTAGCAGAGCTGTAGGGAAGTGCCTCAAGTTGCTCTGTTGTTAGATACATTTCCGAATACGATGGGTTTCCTTCAACGGAAACGTAGTAAGCTTCCTTTTCTTCTTCTGGTGCTGCTTCTTTGGCTTTAGCCACAAGTTCGCGCAGGTAATCGAAGTTTTCGGTGTAGTCGCCCATCTCGCAAGCAGCTTGAATTTCGTATGCCAAAAAGCCATCGTTATAAGCAAACGTGCTTGTGGGCGTAGTTTCGATAACGCATGCGTAAATATCTTCTGGGTTGTCGCTGTTTAGCGCTTGGGTAATTTTGTCCACCATGTCATCTTGGTAGTATTGCCAAAAGCCTAGCACAGGAAATTCATTAACTACTGCATCCCACAACCGTGCCGCTTGGGTTTTGTCGCTGGTTCCAAAAAATGACTCGCGAAACGTGCAGCCATCGGCAATAGCTTGCTGGTAATATTTTGTTTGAAGTTCTTCCCTATGCCTAATGCAAACCACCTGGAATTTCTCAATCAACTGGTGCCATTCGTTTGCTTTTTCTTCCCCATATGCCTTGTATCCTATTTCGTTATATACGGTGTCCATCATGCGACTATCGTTGCGCCCTTCGCAAAACGGCGAGCAGAAAGCAACAAAGGCATCCGCATCGGTATATCCGTGTTGTTCTTGGAAATAGCACTGGTAGCTAGTGGTTAAGCCGCCTTTGCTGGTGCCTGTCCAAATACGTTTGCCGGTAAGAACGCTTGAGAGCTTTTGAATTATGCTGTGGAAATCGCTTGCGGCCTGTTCCATGGTCAGGTAACTCCACAAATCTGTGCTGTTAATGTCAAGCCCCGCAGGCTCAGAGCTGCCAAAGAAGCGATACTCTATTTGAATTATGTTTGGAATGCTGTATCTGCTTGTGAATTCTTCGGTAAAAAACTCGCTGTATGCAGTTGCGGGAAGGTCGACTAGCATGTAGCCATCGGTGTCAATAACGTTAATGGTACTGCTTTCGGAATAGAACAAACGAACGTGCTGTTCAAACGTGCCTGCAGAAGCGTCGTTGTGGTCTATGGGTTGCTGAAACACAATTTCATATGTTGTGTACGCTTGGTCAAACCCTGTTTCTACTATTTTGTCGTTGGTGTATTCGTAAACACTAATAACGCCTTCTATTGCTGAAAGTTGTGCAGCAAAAGTTTCTGCAGAAGTTTCTGATGTTTGTGCGCTGTTTTGCTCGGACGAGCTTGTCACGCTGGTGCAACCGGTGCAGGTAAGGCCTGTGCACCCAAGCAGCAGTGCCAAGCTTACAAGTAGTGCAAGTAATTTTTTGAAGTGATTATATCTTGTAGTAGTGTTAAACACAGTGGGCCCCTTTATTTTGAGGTAACGCAGTAACAAATAATTGAACGTTAGCAGACTAGCTGTTCAAAGGTTGAACGTCAAACTCTTTTTATGACAATACGTGTTCGTTTTGCTTGCTGCCCACATTCAATATTTCATCCGCCGTGCCCCGATTGCTCCATGCGCGACTTACACTTGTCTCGCAAGCTTACCATTTGCGAGAAAGGTATCATTGCGGCAGGTCAAAAGGTATTTGGGTATGCACGAGTGTTGACAAAGGAGCAAAAGCTCGACAGGCAGCTTGATGCGCTAATATGCTGGAGTGTGGCAAAAGATAGCGCGTCCCGCAGATTATGAACAGCTCAAAAGCCGCTATCTGAGAGGGGCCATTACGCGAAAAGCAGCAGCCGCGAGCGCGGACGTGAGCGTAACTACCTTTTCCAACTGGCTGCGAGCAGATGATGCAAGGTTGCGAGCAGACGATGAGGCGGCGTGCGCAGACGGCAAGGCATAAGGGTGATAACAGCCCATTTACAGCTCCTTCGAAATCAGCTTTTGACACCAAAACAAAATGACTCCTTTGGATTGATTGATTCATTGGTCGTGTTAAAATGGGCATTATTTTTAGCAGGAGGGAGTTGCAATGGCACTAATAAATTGTCCTGAGTGTGGGAAAGAGGTTTCGGACAAAGCTAAGGTTTGCCCAAATTGTGGATGCCCCTCCGAAGAATGGATTAGTGCATTGTGTCCCTCTGTTTTGAACAGGGATGATGTCACTATATTTAATTCTAGCCCACAAGAAATAAACCAGGGGCAATCTCGGCAGCGGGTCCCATCGCAGATATCGCCTCGGCAAGTAGCTATGCAACAACAAACGAGCGAACAACAAAAGTATACGCAACAAGGAAAGCAAAAACGCTTGAGCGTAGTTTGGTTCGCTCTAGCGGTTGTAGCCGCAATCGTACTTGTTACAGTAACAGTAAACTTTGTTGTTCCTGCTGTTAATTACAACACTGCAGTGGCTCTATATGGCGAGGAAATCAAAAATGCTGAAGTAGGTGAAACGTTTACACTGGGTACCTATGAACAAGACAACAACACTACAAACGGGAAAGAAGATATCGAGTGGCTTGTCCTTGCTAAAGAGGACAATCGTGTTCTTGTGATTAGCAAATATGCTCTTGATTACAAAATATATAATGAAAAATCCGGTGCTATTACCTGGGAAACATGTACGCTGCGTACTTGGTTGAATAACGATTTCTATAGTGATGCTTTTACTGCACAAGAGCAGAGTCTTATTACTCAGACAAACGTTACTGCAGA
>CAYNWQ010000133.1:0-4881 GCA_964400955.1 uncultured Gordonibacter sp.
AAGAAAATCTCCGTAACTGGTATCGGAGTCGTCCCATGTGCAATCAACCTGACACCATACTCCGTCGATTTGTACCGCTGTCCAAGTATGTCCGTCGTTGATACTGCGGGTTTCTTCGCAGGTAAGTCCTGCAGCTTTCAGCAAATCGATGTAGGCATCGGTATAAGCCTGACAAGTGCCCGTATGACGGGTGAGTGCTGCTTCGGTGCTCGCCCAAGTGAATGTGTTGTCATACGACATTTGGTCGATGAGCCAGTCGTGCAGCCACAGGGCTATCTTGTATTCATCGTCGCCCGATGCGGCTTTTGCTTGCGATGCTGTGTCTGACACGATGGACGCGACGCTGGGGTAGTTGCTATCGCTCACTTCGATGTAGGTTGTTGTACGTAAAGTGGTGTATATAGTTGTGCTGTCGTTCGCTTTGTACATTACAGTAAAGTTGTAGTAGTACGTGCCCGTTGCGGTCATGGTGAAGGTGAAATCGTACTCCGTGCACTCACTCGTGTAGCTCGCATAAGCGCTGCAACTAGGATCGGGGACGCAGGTATAGGTACCCTCGCCGGGGTTGCTGTAAGCGGGTGCTGCCATGTAGAACTTGTAGCTACCTGTGCCGCCTGTAGCGCTCACGTGAAAAGTTGTCGCCTCGCCAAGCACCGGGTCGTTCCACTCGACAAGGATGGTAGCTGTACCATCGGTTGCGGTATCGTTATGAGCATAGGTTGTTTCGGTTGATGTGGCTGCGTCGCCGGTTGCGTCGCCGGATGCGTCTTTGGTTGTGTTACCAGCAGACGAGACGGTTGCGTAGGTGGCGGGTGTAGCCTCTGTGGTTACTGCGGTCGCATTGTTGACAGATGTGACGGATGCGACATCCCCAGCTACGACGGACGCGACATCCCCGGCCGCGATACCCTCGCTCTCTGAGTACGCTTCGGCAAAGACGGGGGCGGGTAGACCTCCAAGCACAAGCGTTGTGGCAAGCACAAGGCTTAAGACGGCAGATGCAGACTTTTTCATGACGTCCCTCCTGAAAAACGACCTTCCTGAAAATATTCAATACGTAAACGTATGCGTGGCTTCTGCTACATTTATATTACCAAACCCATCCCGCGTTCGTCTAGGCATTGAATAGTGCGCTATACACAAATCAGTCAAGTAAGGAGAAGTCCCTATCTCGCCACCCTGCTTGTATGCCCCCCTCGTGGATTTTCGCTAGTGGGTAAGTGAGTGTGCTAAAATGCGACTTTACCGTGAAGCACATAAGACTAAAGGGGTTTACCTGTATGTCGTTTTTGGATATGTTCTCAAGTTTGACTGGCCAGATGTCTACCGACATGGCCATTGATCTTGGGACCGCAAATACCTTAGTCGCCGTCACGGGAGAAGGCATTGTTATTAACGAACCTTCCGTGGTGGCCATAGAAAAAAGTTCACATCGCGTGTTAGCTGTTGGTCATGAGGCTAAAAGTATGATTAACCATACACCCGATGCGTTTTCTGCTGAGCACCCACTCAAAGATGGTGTTATTGCTGATTATGACGTGACAGAGGCTATGCTCTCTGCGTTTATCAATAAAGCTGCTCCTCGCAGATACCCATGGCAAGCAAAGCCACGTATCGTTATATGCATCCCTTGCGGTGCTACTTCGGTAGAAAAGCGTGCTGTGTTTGAGGCTGCTATCCAAGCAGGCGCGCGTCAGGCCTACCTCATTGAAGAGCCTATGGCAGCAGCAATGGGCGCGGATTTACCAGTGACCGAACCTACCGGCTCTATGGTGGTTGACATCGGTGGCGGTACGACTGAGGTTGCGGTTATTTCTCTTGGAGGCATCGTTACTTCTTCGAGCTTGCGTCTTGCGGGTAACCGCATGGATGACGCGATAGCGATGTATTTGCGTGATTTGCTCGGTATAAAGATAGGTGAGCGCACCGCTGAGGTTATAAAAATCAAGATAGGCTCTATCTTACCCTTTGAGGACGGACGTGAGCGCGATATGACCATTTCGGGTCAAGATGTCATCACTGAGCAACCAAAAGAGGTCACTATACAGTCAGAAGACGTGCGCGCCTCTCTCGTTGCTCCCTGCGAGGAAATGGTTTTGCATATCAAAGAGACGTTTAAAAAGACTAACCCAGACCTCGCAAGCGACATTATCCAAAACGGCATCTTGCTTACCGGTGGTGGTGGTTTGCTTTCGGGTCTTGACCGTTATCTTTCCGAAAAGCTCGAGATACCTGTTTGGGTGAGCGAGACAGCGTTGACCAACGTAGTCTCTGGATGCTTAAAGGTGCTTGAGACGCCTACTGCTTTGCGTCAGACTCTCATGCGCTCCAAATAGGCTCAATTAAATACTGAGGTCGCTTTTTCTTTATGGCTTTAAATTTCCAAAACAGCACATCAAGTGGTCTGAGGCGTATTTTGTTTATTGTGCTGCTCTTTTTGTCGCTCGCACTGATGGGTGTGTATGCCTATGAAGGCGAGGCTGGGCCGGTGCATTCTGTGCAGAGTACTGTTGGCGAACTTATCTCTCCCTTTAAGCTTGCCGGTGCGAGCGTGAGCGCGCAAACACAAGGCGCGACTGATGCACTTGCGGATGCTACGGCGAGTGTTGATACGCTTACTGAGCTGCGCGAAAAAAATGCTGAGCTCACTGATTTAGTGGCGCAAGACGAAGAAATTCGCCAGGAAAATGAACGTCTGCGCGGTTTGCTCGACATGAAAGATACCTATGGCGTCTCGGGCGTCACTGCTCAAGTAATAGGGCGTTCAAGTGATGCTTGGAACCAAACCATCACTATCAATAAAGGCGAAAATGACGGCATTGATTCAGGTCAAACGGTTATGGGGCCAGTAGGCGTCATCGGGCAAGTCATATCGTCTTCGGCGTCGAGTGCAACCGTGCGCTTGCTGACTGATCCTAATAGCGGTGCTGCAGCGATGATTCAATCAAACCGCGCCGAGGGCATCGTGCGTGGGTCGTATAACGGTTTGCTCTATCTGCAAAATATCGATGCTGACGAGCAGGTCTCAGTGGGAGACCTCGTGTTGACTTCGGGTCTAGGAGGCAGCTATGTACGAGGGCTTCTCATCGGCACGGTTGTAAAAGTCGAGGGGTCTCAGGGAGATGCAACCCGTACTATCGTAGTGTCGCCAAACGATGAGGCTCAAGTACTTGAAGACGTACTTGTCGTTACACAGGACTCAACGACTGAGGGCTCGAGCACGCAATCTGGAGCGACGACGCAATCCTCGAGTGCACAGGACACCTCCTCACAGGACTCGACCTCACAGGACTCCACTCAAGACGCAACCACTCAAAGTCAAGAAGGTGAGGAGTAGCTATGGATGACACTCGTAGCCTCATCTTTTCGATAGCGGGAGCTGTTATCGCGGTGCTTTTGCAAGTGATGTGTGCGCCAAACATTACTATAGGCCAGGCGCTACCAAACTTTATTGCGGCATACGCCTGTGCACTTGCTATTGTTTGTCCTGACAGAGTTGGACCCGTCTTTGCTTTTGTACTCGGGCTTGCCTTTGACCTCATGGGTACAGGTCCTGTTGGTGCGATGGCATTTTTGCTGCTCGTGGCATGCGTTTTGGTGTCACGTGTTTACTTTGTACTTGATAATGACACGGTATTTATACCGCTTTTCATACTTGTGGTAGCTTTGTTTGCTATCGAGTTTTTCTACGGCGCGTTTTTGGTGGGCACCGGCGCGTCAAATGCGCTCGATGCTTTCATATACCGTGCTTTGCCGTGTGCGCTTTATGACTTTGTGGTCGCGGTGATATGGTATATGGTTGCATCTCGAGTTTTAGGTGGAGCACAATCTCAGTCTGGAAATATCATTTTGCGTTAGGAAGAGGTGAGCGCACATGGTCATCGCCATAGTTTCGGCGCTCGCCGCCGTGATTTTGTTTGTGGTTATCGTCGCTATAGTCGCGACGCGTCTTGCGAGAAACGCATCCCCGCAAACAGGGCAGAAAAAAGCAGTTAACCAGCTTGATACCGTAGGAGTTGGTGTAGAGGAGCCATCCAAAAAACACGGCAGCGCCCATGGTGTCGTGCAGGTAGGATCCGATAAAAACCCCAACGAAAAACCCGCCGATAGTTTGAAATCTCGCTTTGTCGCGATGGGTGTATTTATGGCGGCGGTCTTTGGTACGCTCGCCGCAAAACTCTGGAGTTTGCAGGTGTTAAGTGGTGGCACGTACGCTGAACAGGCAGAAAACAATCTCTACACGACCGTTTATACGCCGGCGCCACGCGGGCAAATTTGCGATGCAAACGGCACGCCCCTGGTGAAAAATCGTACGAGCCATACTATCTTAGCTGAGCCCGACGCGGCGTCAGACCGCGATACCGTGCGCAGACTCGCTGCGCTTTTGGGTGTGCCGGCAAACGTAGTGCGTGCCCGTATGCAAGATACGTCAAACGGCGCCCAATCTCAGCGCGAAGTAGCGACAGATGCGCGTTTGCGTGATGTGGCCTTTATCGCCGAGCATTCTGATGCATTTCCGGGCATTACGGTGGAAGCGCGTACGGTACGCGATTATCCTTACGGGGCGCTTTGTGCGCATGTGTTAGGCTATGTGGGCTCGGTCACCGAAGACCAGCTCGACTCTCAAGCGGAAGGTCGTGGTCTTGAGTCGAGCGACGATGTAGGTCAAAGCGGTATTGAGTACCAATACGACCGCTATCTCGCAGGCGACCATGGCACGCGTCGCGTGGTGGTAGACGCCGAGGGAAATATCGTTGAAGTCGCATCGGAGGTGCGTGCGACAAATGGTTCTGACATCCGACTCACGATAAACGCCCAAGTGCAATACGCCCTCGATAAAGCGCTTGCTGCGCTCGTTGCGCCAGAAAACGGTGCTATCGG
>CAYNWQ010000134.1:0-4801 GCA_964400955.1 uncultured Gordonibacter sp.
TTGTCGCACGCTTATCGCCAGCCATGGGACGCTCCTTTCCCTTGGCGCAACACGATAACCATAAACACGCACGCACCTATCACACTGCACACAGGACCTGCCGCATACGACGACGTGAAAGGCAAGCCCGACTCGCAAATCCACTGTATCACGCAAATCAGCGTGCCTCCAGTAAGCATACTTGCCGGCAGCAGAAAACGAAAATCCGGGCCCACGATACGCCGCGCGATGTGAGCCGAGATAAATCCAAGGAAAGCCACATGGCCACAAAACGATATAGCAAGCCCGGTCATAAGCGTGCACAAAGCTATCATCACATAGCGCGTACGTTTCACATTGATACCCATAGTGCCGGCCACATCGTCGCCAAACGACAGCAAAGTGAGTTTGTTGCGCAGCAGCAGCACCACTATCATGCACACTGCGATAGGCGCAATCACGATAAGCAAATCGCGAAAATAATACGTGCTCACCATGGTGTAGTTTTCTATCTGGGCAAGTTCGGTTGCCATCTCAGTGCTGCCCTCGATAGTAAAGTAGTAGCGAGCAAACTGGATAATCGCTGTTACGCCTACCGAAAACACCTGACCAAACACGATAACCATAATGTTTGACAATCTTGACCTGCCAAGAAATGACGTCAGTAGCACCACAATGCCCACCACGACAAAGCACCCGGCGATAGAACAAAGACTGCGCCCATAGTGCAAGAAAAACCATGAAAACGGATCGAGTGTGCTTTCCCATGCTGCGATTTGCGACACCGACACCGCACCACCACTCGAAGGCATCGTCGGCGAATACCCTTTCAACCACATCACGTATATCAAGGCACCGAGCGCGCCGCCACTCATAACGCCGAGTGTTTTTGGCGCCGCAAGCGGGTTATTGAAAGCCCCTTGGAAAGTAGAACCGCACAAGCCAAGCGCCGCTCCGCTCACTGCGCACACCAAGACCGCCATAAAGCGTGTCTCAAAACCCGCACTATCTCCCACCATGACGCCCACGAGTCCCTCAAAGTTTGCGCGCACGTCTTCTAAAAACGCAGAGAGCGGATACTCAGTAAAAGAGAGCTCGAAAGCATACGTAGGCAAAATCATGGCCAACACGACCACGATGACGCCAATCACCCCTAAGGCGAGCACGCGTCGCGTTTCGGGTCGCATACCATTGCGCTCCTCGATATCTTTTGCAAGAGCATTGTCGCTCTGAAAAGAGATGGTATCGGGTGATTTTTTGTCTTTGCGTACCATGAGCTATAAGCCTTTGTCCGCCACGACTTTGTTGTAGAGCGCCGACGTGTCGTCTGTGCGATAAAAAGTCTCATAAAAGCTTGTCACTGTTTGCGCAAGCTCCGATTCACTCAGATTGCACAAAGGCGTATACGAACTGTTTGCAGGAGCTGCCGAATAAATGCGTGCAAGCCATACCGACTCGAGTACACTTTCAGGAGAGCCTTCGGTCCAAGATCCTAAAAGACCTGCTGGGTTGGCGCGCACGGTTTCTGACGCGCTCACTCCTTGATCAAGGAAGGTGCTTTTTGTCTCGTTTGAAGTCGTCGAACCGATAATGCTCACGATAAGGTTGCCGTTTTCGTCTGTCTTTGCGGGAGCTTGTTCACGCCATGGCAAAATAGAGTAAGCGTTTATGGGGTCGTTTGACGCCATCTGCTGCACCACCGATTGCTTTACCGTGTCGGCCGATTTGCCATTTGACCCGCTCACGATAAGGTAAGGAAAAGACGCCGAACCTAGGCCATCGCCAAAGTTTGACTGTCCCGTTGATGAGGTATGGTCTTCACTACCAAGTATGATTGCCGAAGTGCAATGCGATAACACCGAGCTAGCCGATGAGCTTGCAAAAAACGATTTGTCGTAATAGGCGCCCGTCTCGATGCCATAAAGCATCGCATAGGTTGACGAGCTTTCAAGTGACGCATCAGCGGCGCGGTCCCACACGCCTGCTGCCTGCGCCCAAAAAGACAAAGGCGTCGAGCCATCCACGCGCGAAAACAAAAGTCCACCTGTCGTGTCAAGCGAGCCCGCAGCGTTTCCGCTATAGCTGATGCCGGTCACATAGCTTGTGCCAAAAGCGACAAAGGTGTGATTTGTCTTACGCGTAGAGACCGGACAGCTATTATAGGTAGTCAAAAGGCGATTACCACTTGTCGAATCATCACGCGACGCAAGGGTGCCGCCATGAGATGTTGCCGCTTGACTCACGATATCGCCTACCGTTTTCACGTACAAGTTGGCTTGAGATTGCGCGTTAAGCGCACACTCTGTGCTTTCGGAAAGCGCCTCGCCTATGACGCTTGCTGCGTCGAGCATGCCCTGCACCGTGCTAAAATCAAGTGGAACCAACTCTATGTTTGCCGCTTGCAGTTTTTTGCGTTGCTCGAGGTCAAAACGCTCTTCCCAGCTGCCTTCTTTTTGGTCATACAATATCACGCCGCCCTCTTTACACACTGACACCAAAGCATCGATGTCTTTCACATCACTTGACGAGCCGCCTTCACCCGTCCACAAAAGAGCGCTTGTCTCAAAATCGCTTGAGAGTTCTTTGCTAAAGACCGTCTTAAAGTTTGAAACCGTATCGGAGTTTGTGCCGTAGTAGGTGTCCTCGTCCATAGCGCAAAGCGCACCCGCGCCGCCTATCATCTGCACGAGCACGGCTGCCTGTCCTGTTGCGGCCACTTGGTTTGCATGATTTACTTTCGAAAAGCTGTTGTTGGGGTCATACACGGTGACATTGCCGTCATAACCAGCGGTCTCGTCGTTGCCAGCCTGATCGCCCTCGGGGCCTTCGTCGGTTTGTGCGCCATCATCTCCAGGGCCTGCCGTTTGCGTATCTCCTTCGGTTTCTGCCTGCGAACCATCGAGCTCTGTGGTATCAGTCGACTCATCAGAAAGCTCAGGCTCGAGCGCACTATCACTTTCGAGGGTAGACGATTGCGTAAAATCGAGCTGCACCGCGTCACTTGAAAGCGCCCCCAAAAAGCGCGGGTTCAAATCAAAAAGCGAATGATGCGTCTGCATGTTGGTCGTGGGGTCAGGCGAATAGGTGATGACATTTTGCACCTCAGAAGAATGCTCAGCATCACTTGACCAGTCGAGAGCCGAAAGCTCGTCAGACTCTTCCTCGGCGTCAGGGGAATTGATGATAGTTGATTGCGGATTGTCTTCATCGACCTCTTCAGCAAGCGGCGTGATGATAACTTCCGTGAAAAAGTCGGTCGGGCGACATGAGCACAGCGTCAGAGCGACAAGTATCGCAAGCGTCGATATCAGTACAACGCGACGAAGGGCACCTGCACGGGAAGCGACATGACGCGAGCCTTGCACGCAAGTGACGTGGCGCAGTGCGCCTTCGCACACGCCGCACTGCTCACTTATGCAAGCAGCGGCTTGGCTCTCATGGCGACTTAAGATATGTTGCAGCTTTTTCATCTACGAGCATCTCTTTTCCGCACTTGCCTAGCAGCATCTCCGCAGTACCGGAAACGCCGCTACGCACAAAGCGCCAAGCGTCGCCAAAAAAGGCACACTATCGGAAAGCGGCGCATCCTCGGTCTGCGTGCCACCTTTACTTGTTGTAGCGTCCCCGGCGCCGTCCGCCTCGCTATCAGATGTAAGCGACACTTCACTTGTCAGCACTTGCTCATCTGCTGCCACGCTGTCGACGGTATCATCACTAGACGCGCCCTCGCTACCCGCCGCGGCGCCGCCATCTGCTGGCAGCACTACCTCATCAGCATAGTTTCTGATAGTAGGCACAGATCCGTCTTGTGTATTGTCTTTATTATTGCGGTTGTCGGGTGTGGGGTCCGGGTCAGGTGTAGGCGTAGGCACTTCTTTTGCCGTATATTTGTTTACCTTGCTCGTGATAGCGTCCATGACCTGCTCAAACTTTTCATTACTTTCCCAAAGAGCACCAAAAGCGTTGCCGGTCCACTCACTTGACGCAAGCGCAGTCGCATCTTGCGTACCGCCGCGCCCAAAGAGCATAAGCTGGGCCACACTGCTACTTTCTTCATGTAATACATGAGCCAAGTATTTGGAGTCATCCGTACTTTTCGAGACGAGCGTCACACCACCCTCGTGTCCCGAAAACGTCAATGCAGCCACACTATCAACCACGTTTTCGCCGTCAACAACAGATACCGCAGCAAAGCTCGCTACCCCTTTATCTACAAGCGCGCGTGCAACCGCGACAGAAAATGCCGCTACACTTTCCTTTTCGCCGGCCAATCGGCACACACTCACTTTAGTGCCAAGTGCCTGCTCAAGTGTAGAAAATGCGTCGCTTGAAAACTGCTTTGGTAAACCAGCTACGACTACATTTTTAAACTGCGCAAGACAGATAAGTGTATCTGTCGATACGCTCCCGCCTGCCTCGGTGAAAAACACCGGAGATTTGTAAGCATAAGCATAAGCTGCTATAGCAGAGAGGTCATCTAGGCTATCAACAGGCACGAGCAAAGCGGTATCGCTCCATGCGTATTGTGCGCTCGCGACACCTAAGCGTTCGCGATTGCGCTCAAAGGCCTGATAGCAGCTCACTGCATATTCGCTCGCACTTAGGGTGGCATCTGCGTCATCCGCATCCGAGCCACTCGCGCCCGCGCTCTGAGCGCTCGAGCCGCTCGCACGCGGAAACGCGAGGTTTTTACTCGCATCGTCTACCTCGCCTGTGGGCAAAGTGGACGGGTTAATGCTAAAGCCATAGTTTGCGTCTTGCGTATCATCTACATTTATCGCACCTTGTGCGATACCCGCATAGCCCGCAGCCACGAGCGCCG
>CAYNWQ010000135.1:0-3369 GCA_964400955.1 uncultured Gordonibacter sp.
TTTTGATAAGGAAGATATGGCGCACAAGGCTAAAAACGACACAGAAGAGCAAGTGCTCGATGCACCTGCTTCTGAAGAGTTGCGCCAGACACCCGTCAATCTCAACGGAGAGTTTCGCTTTAAGATTGATGATAGGGGACGCCTTTCTTTGCCTTCCAAATTTCGCCAAGTGCTTTCGAAGTCCCTCACGGTTACGCGCAATCCAGAAGACGATTGTCTCTACGTCTTTGAAGCACCTGAATTTGAGAGATGGATTATCCGGGTGTTTGAAGAGAAATTTGGCGGGTACCACGACTCTGACAAAATGCACGTGAAGCTACGTCGCAAACTCAAGTCTCGCGCGCGCGATGTTGAAGTTGATGGTTCTGGGCGCATAATGCTAACTGCTGAGTTGCGCGAAGCGGTAGGTATCAACAAGGACGTTGTCCTTGTGGGTAATACCGGTTACTTTGAGGTTTGGGACGCGAAATGCTACGATGAGCTTGATGCAGAAGTCGACTTGTCGCTTTTGTTTGGCTAGATACGTGGCGTGAGCACCGTGACAAGCGAATATCGGCACACACCGGTCCTGCTCGCCGAGTGCATAGAAGCACTCGAACTTAAAACACAGCACGCTTTTGTGGATGCAACACTCGGCGGTGCAGGACATTCCTTTGAGGCAGCAAAACGTCTCGGGCATGATGGCGTGTTGGTAGGTATTGACCAAGATGAAGTAGCGCTTGTTGCAGCGCGCGCTCGTCTCGAGACAATTCCTGAAAATAAGCGACCACTTCTCGAGCTTTTGCGAGGCAACTTTGGCGACATGGACGAGCTGCTTTTGCAGACTAACCTTCCCGGCATCGATGCTTTTCTTTTCGATTTGGGGGTATCGTCGGTGCAAATAGACACTCCTTCTCGCGGCTTTTCTTTTAAGGAAAAAGCCCCTTTGGATATGCGGATGGATCCGGGTAAACAAACCCTAACCGCACAAGAGATCATCAATACTTATAACGCAGCAGATCTCACCCGGATTATTCGTACGTATTCAGATGAAAAATGGGCAAGCCGCATAGCGGAGTTTATCGTGCGAGCTCGCGCACAGGCACCTATCGAGACGAGCGACGAGTTGGTCGACATCATAAAGGCGGCCATCCCCGCGAGCGCACGCCGTGTGGGGGGACATCCTGCTAAGCGTACGTTTCAAGCCTTGCGTATAGAGGTTAATGGTGAGCTTGATGTGCTAAAGCGTGGTTTGAATGCAGCAATACGCTGGCTTAATCCCGGCGGCAAAATCGCTGTTATCAGTTATCACTCTTTAGAAGATCGCATCGTAAAAGATACGTTTGCTTCGTATGCTTTTCGGTGTACTTGTCCACCAGACTTGCCGGTCTGCGTGTGTGGACGCAAGCCGATATTGAGCATTGAGACGCGCAAACCGCGCGTTCCAACTACACAAGAAATAGAGCGCAATCCGCGCGCCCGCAGTGCAAAGCTGCGCGTGGCGCGTAAATGTTGCGAAATGTGAGAGCTGCCTTGCTATTTGCGAGGCAGTCATACTAATAGAGAAAACTTGCGCGACGCAGAAATTTGTGAGGCACAGAGATTTGCGCGGCGCAGAAATTTGTGAGGCATAGAGATTTGCGCGGCGCAGGGGCTTCTGCAGTACAAAGAGATTTGTGCAGCACAAAGAGTTTTGAGTGCCGCAGATAGATTTACCGTAAAGGAGGTGGCATATGAGCGCAGCACCTGCATATTCGCATTACAGCTCAAACGCATACGATATGCGCTACGCTACACAGCGCTCGTATGCTTCAGCTGAGCCCGCGCACAATCCCACACTTAAGCCTGATATTCACGTTATACCAGGTAAGCGTTCGCGCACTTCTGCTGCGCCTACTGCTTTGCCTGCGCAGGTTGTTGTTATTGCACGTATTGCAGCTATTTTGATGATACTTGTAGCTCTTGTCGGGTTTACTCAGGTTTTCCTGAAATCGGCCACTGTCACTTCGTCGGTAGAGGCTCAAGAGATATCGAACAAGATTGACTCAGCACGTGCTGAGGGAAATCAGCTCGAGGTCGCGCAAAGCTCACTTTCTAATCCTGCGCGCATCAAGTCAGAAGCAAACGCGATGGGTATGTCAGCTCCTGTTATCACTTCGGTGATTAACCTTGATGAGGATGTTGTGACTTGTGATAGCAACGGTAGACTCTCGCTTTCAAAAACGCTCGAGCAACTTGCAAATGCAAGCGCTGCGTCTGCGGCAGGAGCCTAGGGGTGCCTTATGCGTGATGCAGAAAAAAAATCGGCACAAAGAAGTCGAAAAACAAAAAGACGAGTGAATGACACATTAGGCGAGGAGATATTGCCCGCGACATCGATGAGAAGTCTCGGGCTTTATTCGTATGATGAGGCATCTGAGCTAGGCCGAAGTTCCTCTCGCGATGGGCGTACTTTTCGCTCTTTATGCGACGAGGGAGCCTCTCACGATGGGCGAACTTCTCACATCTCTCGCACCTCTCGCGATGGGCGCACCTCTCACACCTCTCGCGATGGGCACACCTCTCGCGCACGTAATGTTGCCCCTAGCTCATCCTCACGTACCCGTGCGATTACCTCTCGTGTCTCGGGGTCTCGGGCAGATTCTCGCACGGCGGGGCTTGCATCATCTTGGCAAAGTCGTATGTTTCCAAATGCGCAATCTTGTGCACTTCCCTCAAAACGCAAGAAGGTCATAACAGGTTTTTTCTTGGCGTTTGTTTTGACTTTTTTTGGACGTCTAATATATTTGCAGTTCATAGTTGCTGATGAGTATTCGGCTAATGCTGAAGAGACGCGTACGATTACGTTTACGACCAATGCGCGACGTGGCACTATCTATGACCGCAATGGTACTGTGCTCGCTGTGAGCGTAGATGCGACAACAATTTATGCAAATCCATCCGAAGTGAGTGATGTTGAAGGCACAGCTAGTGCGCTTGCTGAGATACTCGGCGGCGATAAAGATACGTATGTTGAAAAACTTTCCGCAGATAAAACGACGTTTTCTTACATTAAACGTCAGGCTGACGTGGACGCCGCAGACGAAGTAAAATCTCTTGACCTTGATGGTATTTATTTCATATCTGATATGCGTCGTGAGTACCCTTGTGGGCAAATCGGCGGACAGGTTGTGGGCTTTTGCAATGTTGATGGTGAGGGTATCACAGGACTTGAGTTGCAATATAACGACATTCTTTCAGGGACAGGTGGTGTGTATTCTGCCGAGCGTGGGCAAGGCGGTATCCCAATACCGGGGGGTGTGACGCAAGATACACCTGCGGTAGACGGACAAGATATCATGATTTCGCTTGACATTGAGCTGCAAGAATATGTCGAAACTGCTCTTAGTG
>CAYNWQ010000135.1:3379-4799 GCA_964400955.1 uncultured Gordonibacter sp.
TGACGGGACAAGTGAAATCAGCGCTGAAGGGGGCAGCTGCGTGGTCATGGATGGTGAGACGGGCGAAATTTATGCCGCAGCATCGCTACCTTACCTCAACCCGTCTGACATGAGTGTCGTGGAGGAAGGCGCTGACCAGCTCAAAGTGGTCACTCAGGCTTATGAGCCGGGTTCGATTTTCAAAACGGTATCGGTTATGACGCTTCTGGAAAACGATGCAATGTCGCCTGATGATGAGCTTTTCTGTCCTGCGGTTATCGAGGCTGACGGCTACAAAGTTTCTGACTCTCATGAGCGTGATGATGCTACGTTTACGCTGCGACAGATACTTGACCAGTCGTCAAACGTTGGCATTTCGCTTTCGGTTGAAAATATGGGCTTTGACAAGCTTTATGACAATATCCTCAAATACAATCTCAACGAACCTACTGGCGTTGACTATCCTGGTGAAGCGTCAGGGTACTTACAGCCTTTTACCAATTGGGCACGCATTACCGGTTATAACGTGAGTTTCGGACAAGGTATCAGTGTGACTCCCTTGCAGATGGCGCGTTTTTACGGTGCGCTTGTAAATGATGGCGTTGAGACGACACCGCATTTTCTCATTAGCAAGCCGCAAACCGGTGAGACGCCTACCTACGCTACCGAAAGAGTTATCGATGATGACGAAGCTATAGACACTATGGTTGACATGCTCAAAACGGTTGTCACTGACGGCACTGGAAAAGGCGCGCAAATAGAGGGTTTTCAAGTGGCGGGGAAAACTTCAACTGCTGAAGTAGCCGAAGGTGGGACGTATAAAGAGAATACTTACAATCTTGGTTTCATAGGTTTTCTGGCTGATTCGTCAAGTCAATTAGTTTGTTTTGTGGGAGCTAACGAGGTACCTTCAACGGGCAATATCTCGGGCATTTTTAAGGATATAATGACCTGTGCTATAGATAGATTTAAAATTTCACCGGAATGAGGGTAAAGGATCAGAAAATGACTAAGGTATGTGCTGAGCTTTTCGCAGGACAAGAGTGCACTATCATAGGGGACGAGCAAACCGAGATTGGTGGCATCGCCTATCGTAGCGATAGAGTGCGTCCGGGGGATGCGTTCTTTTGTATTGTAGGTCTTAAAACCGACGGGCATTCTTTTGCACAAGATGCGATTGACCGCGGCGCGCGCGTGCTTGTGGTTGAGCGCAAAGTTTACCTTGCTGACGCAAGCGATGTATGCGAAGTGGTCGTGCCTGATACGCGCAAGGCTATGGCGGCTTGCGCGGCGTGTTTTTACGACAACCCTTCAAACGACTTTGCTTTGGTAGGCGTGACGGGTACTAACGGCAAAACGACAACGACGTATCTTGTTGAGCATATTGCCCGCATGTGTGGAAAACGCACCGGCGTTATCGGCACTATCGGTACCTCAATTG
>CAYNWQ010000136.1:0-4786 GCA_964400955.1 uncultured Gordonibacter sp.
CCTCGTTCAAACACGCGCACAGCGCCGGCACACTCCCAGCCAATTTCAGCAAGAACCCCAATCCAGTCGTAAGTAGAAATACCCAAGCTGCGGCATACCTCATCACGACGAGTACCTTCAGGCAGCAATCCATTAAACCAGTTGGAAGTTTTTTCTTCGCCAAATGGTCGAGCTTTAGCAGGAAAAATTAGCGACAAAACCGGGCGCCCTGCAAAACGCGCAACAACATCTGCATTATACTCAAAGCGGCCGCCTTTACGATTCTCTGCAATAGAACCAATCAGCTCTTCACCCAAATATACATCAAGGGTTCTCACTCGCTTACCTCCACATTGGCGGTTTTTGGAACAATAACCATACGGTAACCAAGCATCTGTAAATAGCTTTCCACTTTGGCGCTAGATACGTTTTTGCCCGTCTCAAGCGCAGAAAGCGTCACAGTGGAAAAACCAAGCTTTTTTGCCATTTGAGCCTGGGTTATGCCACGCGCTCTACGCGCTTCACGTAAAAACTGGCCAATATCTTCATATGAATAGGCATTTATCCACATGGTAGTCTCTTCCGTTGCATTCAAAATACTTTACAAAACATTGTTTCAGCTAAGTATACAAAATACTTTATAAAACTGCAATATAGGAAGTGTAAAGTATTTTTAATATTGAGGCCATAGGTTGCCCTGTCTTTCAAGCACTACTTGAGTTGCCCTGCTACCTCGACTAGTGGCACCAGTTCCTCTGCATGGGTCTCCATGTTGCGCAGTTTTGCCGCACCTGCCGCGAGCTCATCGGGTCCAAGCACAGCCACATAGCGCGCGCCAAGTTTGTCTGCAAGCTTAAACTGGCTTTTCAAACTGCGACCCTGATGATCCATATCAGCCACGTGCCCCGCATCCCTGCATGCCTGCACGAGCGAAAAAGCCTGCGCACGCACGCTCGCATCCACGCATGCCACAAACACATCGCACGTGCATGCCGCGGGAAATACCACACCCGCCGCCTGCAAAGCAAGTACGCACCGCTCAAACCCGAGCGCAAAACCTAGGCCTGGCGTCGGGCGACCGCCCACTTCTTCTGCGAGTTTATCGTAGCGCCCGCCACCACCGATAGCGTTTTGCGAACCCATACCGTCAGTGACCTGCACCTCAAAAACCGTACGCGTATAGTAGTCAAGCCCACGCACAAGCTTGAAGTCTTCCTCGTAGGCAACGTGCGCTCCATCAAGCAGCTCACACACCTGTGCATAGTGCGCTGCACAATCGTCGCACAGATAGTCAGTAATCTTTGGCGCGTCTGCCATCACACGCGCGCATTCTGGGTTTTTGCAATCAAAAGCACGCAGCGGGTTTATATGCGCACGCCCACGGCAAGTCTCGCACAGCTCATCTTCATGCGCATGCAAATACTCGAGCACGCGCTCACGATAAGCCGGACGACATTTTTCGCAACCCATAGAGTTTATAAGCAAACGCATCGACTCGCGCGGTATACCCACTGCCTCATAAAACTGCATGAGCATAATGATAGCCTCGGCATCCACGCTTGGCGCCTCTGCACCGAGACACTCGATACCTACCCGGTTAAACTGACGCAAGCGTCCTTTTTGTGGACGCTCCGCGCGAAACATAGGTCCTGCATACATAAGCTTTACTGGAGCTGCGCCCTGCGGCACCAAATCATGCTGCACAACCGCGCGCACCACACCCGCCGTACCCTCAGGACGCAAAGACAGGCGGCTTTTGTTTTTTATCGTGCCACCATCAAGCAACTTTTTCAGGTTTTCACCCGAAAGTGCCGTAAACATTTCTTTTGACACCACATCAGTCGCCTCACCGATACCGCGCACAAAAAGCTCGGTCTGCTCAAACAAAGGCGTCTCTATAGTCGCGTAACCATAGCGGCCAAATATCTCTTGAGCCGTCGCCTTAAACTGTGTCCAAAATGCCGCCTCATCAGGCAGCATGTCTTTTGTTCCTTCGGGTGCGTTTATAGCCATGCCATCCTCGTTTTTCGTAATACTTATGTTAGGTGGATATTTTACGCCTTTAGAACAAATCTTTTCTTGCCTACACATAAAGGTCGCGACAGAATTTTCTTTTCCTGTCGCGACCAAATTATTACTATTGCCTCACTTATGGGTTGCTCTGTTCCTCGAAAATCTTACCTATCTTGCCCTTGAACAGCCTTCTATCGCTCAAGAAACAATGGAGCAGACACTCTTTTGCGCCCAAGAAGCATACTGCCCTGGGTTAATAGCACGTGAAGGACGGGTTATTATCCCGCTTTTACTTGAAGCGGAAAAGAAAGACTCTCTCATGTCATTTTCAAAAAAAGTGCTCAGCATAGTGCGTCCAAACCTCGGCGACAATACGCATGGTCTCAATATAAGCAAAATTGATTTGCAAATACTTGAACTTTTGTGCACCGGCGCATCAAATCAAGAAATCGCCAATCAGCTGTATTTGGGACTCTCAACGGTGAAAAATCATATTCATGGTATATTCCGTTTGCTCGGCGCAGAAAACAGATCTCAGGTAATTCTAAAATGTCAAGAGCTAGGCATTAGAGGGGAAGCTAGAAAAACAACCCCATAAATCATCCTTGACGTAGTAGCATCATATCGAAACTGATTTATCATGTGCGTATGATTTAGCTATATGAGTGCACCATGCAACATGATGCACAAACTTAAACGCACAAAAAACACACCAAGCGCCTTTTTAAATGTGCATGCAATATGCGAAAGGATACGCCGTGAAAAAGAGATATGCTGCGAAAATAGAACGCGTAACGAAAAAAAGAAGTGCCGCGAAAGCTGCCAAGGTTAGCGCGCAACGAGATACTTTGCAAGGAAAAAAAGTTCTGTGCTCGACAGCGTATGAGCCGAGGGTGGCTTTTTCACCTGCCACATTTGTACCTGCCGCGTTAGCGCCCGCTGTAGTTGTGCCAGTCGTGTTAGCGCTTATGCTTGTGGCTTTTTTTGCCTGCGGTTGCACACCCACAGAAGATAGCAACACGCGAGTGCAAACCAATGCCGGCTACAGCCTCGCGTGCGCAGACACTTTAACGGTTGCCTCTACCCTTTCCCTGCAGCCCTACGAAAGCGAACTTAATGGAGCAGCACAAGGCTTTACCGTAGATCTCATGGGTGCTATCGCAGATGAGCTGGGACTGAGCTGTGAGTACCTCGCCGCCGCATCCTCAACCGAAAATGCTCTCGCGCATGTAGCTGACACAAGCGTGGACAGCGATAAAGATGACAGCACTACAAACACCGAAAATACCACCACAAAAAGAAAGATTAAGAAAATCGAAGTCGATGCCGATGTCGTAGCTTCTAGTCTCGATGTGTCTATACAACTGCCAAGCACTCTTGAATTGAGCGACAGCTACCTAACCCTTGGCATCGGAGTCGTAGCGCTCAAAGAAACGGGAGTCGCCTCTCTCGATGACCTCGCCGGACAAGCGGTCGCCGTCGAGAAAGACTCTACCGCGCAAACTTGGGTTACCCAAAACATACCTGATGCGACCGTACTTACCTACGACACGACCACCGAAGCTTTCACTGCACTAGAATCTCAAAACGTCGCCGCAGTGGTATGTGCGCTCACCGAAGCGAAATGGCGCACAAAAGTGGCTTATGCAGATGCGCAGGTCATCGCTAGCGACTCAACCGACGAAGCGTTTGCTTTTGCTGTGCCGACAGACAACCACGCACTCACCGAAGCCATCAACCAGGCACTTACCACCCTGCGTGAAAATGGTACTTACGACGAGATTTATACGCGTTGGTTTGGCCCGGCAACTGAGCGCGGCGAAGCAGGAGATGTACGTACTCCTGAGCAGGGTGCCCCTACCTACGCAAAGCGCTAACTCTCTTCCGCCTCCCAGCGCACGCTGGCCTTGCGCGCTAGAACACGCTGGCCTTGCGCGCTAGAACACGCTGGCCTTGCGCGCTAGAAACGCTCCTCGGTGCCAGCCGCACTTGCATCCTCTGCCTCCCAGCGTACGCGGTCGCAGATACCCATGCAAGCAAACACCACACCTAGTGCGCCCGCGCCTAGGGCACTTGGCAGATAGCTCAACAGATTCGAAAGCGGTGACGCCAACCAAGCAGCACCAAAAGCGCCTGCCACTAAGCACACACAAGCAATCACAGCGCCCGTGATATCGGCCGCGCGCGACCCACGCAAGCAAAACGCGCTCAGCACGACAGCTGCGATAACCCAGCTTAGCGCCACACACCACGCACTCAAATCGCCAAGAGTGCTTAAACTGCCAAGCAAATCAACTCCTGGAAACTGCGTATACCAAAATTTATTGGGCAGGGCACCTGACACACTCCATGCCGAAAGCGCGTCGTGCGCGTTCCAAAACGCGAAAGTTTTACCGACGCCATAGCCCGACATAACAAACGCACACGCAACCGAGTATGCTGCGTTAACCAGCGCATCTCGCACGCCCAAAAAACATCCAGCCATGACGGGCGCAACAGGGGCAAAACCCACTGCTCCAAAAAGTGGCTGCGCAAAAGCCGCACATGCTTGCCTGTTGCCCGCGCGACCCGCAAACCACCACCAAGCACACGTCAACACCACAAATACCACGCCTATAGCAGGCGCGCCGCAGATTGCCGTCGATATACCCAAAAACAAAAAACTCAAAAGCGCACCAAGATGCGGCTTTAAAGCAGCAGCAAGCAAACACAAAGCGACAAGCCCCCAAAGCAGAGGGTCGCCCCAGCTATGCACCCAAGGTAGATTCACTGCTGCCACAATGCTCACCAAAAG
>CAYNWQ010000137.1:0-4680 GCA_964400955.1 uncultured Gordonibacter sp.
ACCTTTTGGGTGGCACCGCGTCGTCTTTTTCGCGAGAGCAGCTCGATTATCTGCCAGAAGGAAGCGAAAACCTCGTCAATATGGGGTCGCTTTCTGGGAATGGAAGCATTGATATCGATGTTTTAAAGGAAAGCGGTATACAGCTTATTTTTTCTATCTCCGGCACAGATCTCACGGATGTTAATATTGAAGACGCCCTCGCTTTGCAGGAACAAAGCGGTATTCCGGTTGTGCTGATAGATGGGTCGTTTGATTGCATAGGAGATACGTATCGTTTGTTGGGTGAGTGTCTTGGACGCAAAGAGCGCGCGGAAGTGCTCGCTCAGTATTGCGAAGACATTTACAAGCGTGTGACTGAGGCAGTTGCAGCTGTGCCTGAAAGCGAGCGGGTGAGCTATTTGTTTGCCGAAGGTCCTGATGGATTGCTTACGGAGCCAGATGTGTCGCAGCACTCTATCGCTTTCAATGTGGCGGGTGGGGTAAATGTTGCAGGGGATGTTGACCCTAATGAGACAGGCAGGCGCGCCGGCAAGGCAAATAATTACGACATGGTCAATATTTCGATAGATGAAGTGCGTGCGTGGGATCCGGAAGTTATCATAACGTGGGATTCCGAAAAGCGCAGTGGCGCAGAGTCGCTCATACGGGTGTCGTCAAATTGGTCTGATGTTTCCGCAGTTAAAAATGATAGGGTATATGCCATGCCGTCTTTGCCTTTTGCTTTTTGCGACCGACCGCCGGGCATCAATAGGTTTTTAGGTATACAGTGGTTGGCAAATCTGTTTTACCCTCAATACTATGACGTTGACATGGTAGAAGTGGTGCGCGATTTCTACGCGACGTGCTACTGGCGCGAAATAAGCGAGCAACAAGCCAAACACATTTTGGGGCTCGACGATTAGAGATTGTGTCAATTTTGGTTTAACTATTGTTAGATTACAGTTAGATTATGGCTAGATTATAGTTTGATGTGAAGAAACTATGAAGCTGTCTTTGACTTATTTTGCGGTGTTGACGTGGGGAAATACAAAACCTAACACTTTTGTCAGGTAGACTTTTTCACCAATTTTGTGCACTATAGGAGCGTTATTTTTACTATTGCATAAAAAATGCCAGAGTAAAACGTGTCAGAGAGGCAACGCACATAATGAATGTTTTTGAAGATACCTATCTAGCAGATATATTGCACGATATATCGCAGGGGCTCCTTATCCCTACGATGGTGTGCATTATTGCACTCATTGCAGTGAGTTTATTTTTCTTAGGGCAAATACTCGTCGAGTTTTTCTCTGAGCGCAGGCACTATAGGCAAAATATGCCAAACATCATCAACCAGTTTAACGATGCTGATTATGAAGAGATGGAAACTATAGTGGCGCAAAGCGAGCTTTTGCGTTTTCAAAAAGCTGCTCTGTTTACGGCATCGCGCAACATGGGGCTGCCCGAGGAACATCTTTTTGCGCTCGCGCAGATTGAAATAAACAAGGCCGAAAAACATTACAAGCGTCGCCTCGCTTGGACAGATACTATCTCAAAGATTGCTCCTTTGCTCGGGTTGATGGGTACGCTTATCCCGCTTGGCCCAGGTATCGTTTCCCTCGGTCAAGGCGATACGCTCGCTCTTTCGCAGTCATTGCTCGTGGCTTTTGACGCTACAGTGTGCGGTTTGGTGTGTGCAATTTTTGCTTTGATAGTGTCAAAGGTGCGCTCTGGGTGGTATTCGGAATACATCGATACGCTGGAGTCTTTGATGAGCTGTGTGGTTGAAAAAGCAGAAGCAGCGCGCAAGGCCGGAGTGGTGTTGTCGACACACTATGATGGCGACGCGATGCGCGACATCTTAAAATGGCAGGCAGCTCAAGAGCGTGCTGCGTATGAAGCGCAGCAAGGGCGCATGGACGCAAGTGCGCGTGGGCGCACTGGAGCAGAGTCTCGTTTGCGACAAGGGCGTGCTGGCAGCGATGCTCGCGCGGAAAGCGCAAACTAAAAGGGGACGCGAGTCATGGCACGCAGTTTTAGAGATAGGCGCTTTCGAGGACGCAGTGAAGTAGGCGAAGATGTAAATCCGTCTGCCTACATTGTAAACCTCGCTGATTGTATGTTGGTTTTAGCCTGTGGCTTCATCGTGGCTTTGGTGTCTTACTGGGGAGTAGATATCTCGTCGAGTGCTCAAGAGGTTGACAAAAGTACGATGAGCGAAGTTGACCCAACCGACTTAGAAAGTGACTTGACCGAAGACGGTTCGTACTACGAAGAGGCAGGCAAGGTATATCGCGACCCTCAGACAGGCCAGCTTTACTTGGTAGAAGAAAGCGCTGATGAAAGCGGCGAAAGTGATTATGAGGCAGCAGATGACGAGGAGTCTGCGTCTATTTCCGAAGAGGAAGCAAACGAAACTATAGCAGGGCTCGATGGCGCCTCCCATGGTACGGGCGAGACAAGTACGAGCTCAAATACGAGTGATTTAGGCGACTAAGACGGCGAGAGTGGGCATAGAGCTTTGCAGCAAAGAGAGTTGACAAGACGCGTGCGGCACCACCTGTTTATGCAGGCGATACTTAGTTGCGTCTTAAGCGCTTTGCTTGCGTTTTCTTTGGTGCCAGCGCGTGCTCTTGCACAAGTGAGTGTTTCTGGTGGAGCGACGGCGAGCGAGAGTGGAGATAGCACAACGACAAGCGAGAGCGGGGGTAGTGCAACAACAAGTGAGGGTGGAGACAGTGACCCCTATGCCAACCCACTCGAGACTTTTTCTATCTCTACAGAAAGTGCGCTGCCGGCTGGTGAGGTAGGTAGCGCTTATCGTACTACCTCTGGTGCGCTCTTTAAGTTTGCTCTTGCAGATATACCTACGGATGCGACTGTGCTTTGGAGTATAGCTGCTGATACGAGTAGCACTGATGCTGTGTCAGCTCCCGTGCGTTCTACCTTAGATGGTGGACTTACGTGGTATTGGGAAGGGGGAGGTCTGCCGGCGGGTTTGCGCTTGATGGAAGCAACCGGCGAGATTGAAGGTACGCCAACGCTTGATGAGAGTGCGACCTACCCTCTTAACTGTACTTTTTCGGTAACCGCTTCAGCTAAGGTTGTGCGTGATGTGCCGGTGGAATATGAAGATGATACAAGTGGCTCGGGAGAAACCGGTGACACGTCGGGCGGTACAGGAGATGTAGGCGGTACGGGTGACGCGGATAACTCGGGCGATACAAGTGACGTGTCGGGCGGTACGGGCGGCACGAGTGATACAAGTGGCTCGGGCGACACAGGCGGTACTTCAGATACCGAGGGCGGTCAGGGCACAAGCGATGAACCCGAAATGCGCCCTGTTACTTTTACTCATGAAGTCACCAAATCTTTTTCTCTCGAAATTACCTATGTTGCGCCACCTGAGTATGTGAGCGTGCCTGATGTGGGCGGAAAAAACGCACAAGCCGCTGGCATTGCTTTGCGCAAAGCTGGCCTTAAAAATTCGCAGACGACCGCGTCGAGCGAGACCGTACCTGCGGGGTGTGTTATCAGTCAAAGCCCCGCTGCTGGCGAGCAGGCACTCAAAGGCTCGACGGTTTCTCTCGTTATCTCAAGTGGTTCGGCGTCGCGTCCTGCAGAACCTGAGGTGGCAACGCTTGATGTGTATGCCTATCGGGTAAACTCTGCAGGTGCTTACGTTGACCTTTTAAGTCCTAATGGGCGTGTGGCAGCAAGTGATGGCACATGGGAAGTGCCCGGTGGCATCACCACCAAAGGTGGACAAGTGCGCCTGTGTGCGGTTGTCGGCATGAGCAATGGTGCCACCTATAACCAGTCAAAAGCAAATTGTCCGGACTTAGGTATTACGTGGACTTCGTCTGATCCGCTTGTTGCTACGGTGAGCAGCAAAGGTATCGTAACGGCGAGCAACAATGGCTATACGACTATCACTGCGAAAAGTCCCTCAGGTAAAACTTGCAGCATTGGCGTTACCGTCATAGGCCAAGGCGAGGCTTATCCGCAAGAAGTGCGTATATGTGACGAAAACGGTCGCGAGTACGGCAACGACCGCATTACGTTTTCCGAGATAGATGCAAACTATCTGCAGCTTTACGCGCGCGTGGTTGACAGCGAAGGCAATACAGTAAGCAACGCTCCTAATGCTGCAGATTACAATCCGCGTGCGAGCGTGTTTGAAACGCTCACTTGGTATACCACCAATACGCAAGCTGGATATATCAGTAATACAACAGGCACTTTTGTGCCCAAAGAATACAGTACTCTTAAAGTGTATGCACAGGTAACGGGAGGCGATCCCTCGTTTAATAAAGGCGTTGTCTCGGGGTATGTATGGGTTGTTATCGATTCTGGTGTATACAACAGTGAGTTTGACCCATCCGAGGAGCTGCAGGTAAGAGTTACGTATAACAGCAAAAAAGAATATACAGCATTTGAGCGCACGCTTTCTTTAAGCGAGTTGCGTTCTCATTTTAACTCGCTTGCTACCTACACTCTTACTCGCGATGACGGTGAATATGTTACGGCGAGTGCGCGTGGTGTTTATCTCAACGACTTATTTGAGTACCTCAAAATTAAAACAAACGACGTTGAATTTATCAGCGTGGTTGCAAACGACGGCGCAAACCCGGGTCTTATTTCGCGCGAGTTTTTGTTCCGCGAGCGCTATTGGTTTCCCTATATCGAATACGGTGGCAA
>CAYNWQ010000138.1:0-4580 GCA_964400955.1 uncultured Gordonibacter sp.
GCGACATAGAAGTCAAACGCAATGCAAAAGGACGCCCCTATGTAGTGCTTACGGGGCGTGCGCGAGAAGTAGCGCGCGAGCTAGGTGTACGCGAGCTACCTTTGTCGCTTTCTTTTACTCACACCGAAGCTGTGGCGTGTGCGATGGCGATAACCGACGACTCGGTGCGCGCAACCGAAGAGCGCAAAGATCCAATGGAAGAGCTTGCGCGTCAGTTTAGGGAGGCACGCGCATTGCTCGATGAAGTGCCAGCAATGACGCCACCTGCAGCTGAGCCTACCTCAGGTAACGTCGCGGCAGATGAGTCCGCCTTAAGCGACATCGCGCCCGGCGCGCTCTCAGTCTGATCTTTATAATTTTTTCTTTCATGCAGCGCTAAGTGGGGGTTTTATACCGCTCAAAAATTACCTCTTGCCTATGTTAAACATATAGCGCATAATGTCTTCCCGCAAGTTCAGTGAAGCTTTTGGGATTGCGCGACCCGCGCAAAACCGAAGGTGGAGAAAACTCTGGAGAACTCTTAAATGAGTGCCGAAGGTGCAAGGCGGAGCGCATGCTCACACGCTGAATCTCTCAGGCAAACAGACAGAGGTAAAAATTGCGATACGCCATGTCGGCGATCTTCGATTTTTTCGTCTGTCCTCATTTTTTAGGCCTCCTCGTTTTCTCAAACGAAAGAGAAAGTTTTAGTAGGAGGTAAAAATCAAAGTGGAAGAGTTTGTGTTAAACATAGTTGTTACGATTAACAGCTATCTTTCCAATTATGTACTCATCGTTTTGTTGGTAGCGCTCGGACTTTTGTTCACCATTCGTACGCGCTTTGTGCAGGTGCGTTGTTTTGGCGAGGGCATCAAGCGCGTGTTTGGCGGCTTTAGTTTGCGCGGCGGCAAACACGAAGGCGGCATGAGTTCTTTTCAGGCACTCGCTACTGCAGTAGCCGCACAGGTGGGCACGGGTAATATCGTCGGTGCGTGCGGCGCTATCTTGATTGGCGGCCCTGGTGCAATCTTTTGGATGTGGCTTATCGCGTTTTTGGGCATGTCGACAAACTACGCCGAGGCGGTTGTTGCGCAAAAGACGCGCAAAATTGACGAAGATGGTACCGTACATGGTGGTCCGGTCTACTATATCAAGGCAGTCTTTAAAGGTAAGCTCGGCAAATTCCTCGCAGGATTTTTTGCGGTTTCTATCATTTTGGCGCTCGGCTTTATGGGGTGCATGGTGCAGTCAAACTCTATCGCGTCGACTTGCAGCACCGCATTTAATATCCCGATGTGGGTAATCGGATTGGTAATCGTTGTGGTAGCTGGCATTATCTTTTTGGGCGGCGTGAGTCGTTTGGCTTCGGTCACTGAAAAGCTCGTGCCTTTTATGGCGCTTATCTACATCGCAGGGTCGCTCGTAGTGCTCGTTATGAACGCATCTGCTGTGCCTGCAGCGTTTGGCCTTATCTTTGAGTGTGCGTTTAACCCGCAGGCATCAATTGGTGGTGTGACCTTTGGTCTCATCGCCGCAGTGAGCCAAGGTGCAAAACGCGGCCTTTTCTCAAATGAGGCTGGTATGGGTTCTACCCCTCATGCTCATGCGCTTGCAAAGGTAAAAAATCCTCATGAGCAGGGCGTCGTTGCTATGATTGGTGTGTTTATCGACACGTTTGTAGTTGTAACTATGACGGCTTTGGTGGTTATCAGCGTGCTTTATGTGGGTGACGGTGCGCTTGCTATGGACGCTACCGGTGTTGCAGCGGGTCTCGATAAAACCAACATGGCACAAGTTGCTTTTGGTCAGTATTTTGGTGAAGCAGGCGGTAATATCTTTGTGGCAATATGCCTGCTCTTCTTTGCTTTCTCTACTATCTTGGGGTGGAATCTTTTTGCAAAGATTAACGTGCAATATCTGTTTGGTAAAAAAGCACTCCCGGTGTTTTCGGTAATAGCACTTGCGTTTATTTTCCTAGGCTCTCTGCTTTCAAATGACCTCGTGTGGGAGCTTGCCGATATGTTTAACCAGCTCATGGTTATACCAAACGCTATCGCTTTGATTGCGCTATCGAGTGCAGTTGCGATGTGTGCAAAAACAAAGGGTGAAAAATGCGAGCTGCCAGACGAGCGTAAAAAAACACTCTCTGACGCGGAAAAATAATATGCCTCGCGACGAGTGGCGCCTGATATCTTGTGATTTTTACACGATAGAGGCGAGCTCGTCGCAAAAAATAAAGAGTTTTTCTTACAGCTTGGTATCTGCACACGCCTAAATCGTCAGCCTTTTCTATAATGACAAGCGCTATAGAGGATATAGGTTGCGCCGGCTGAAAAACTTGAATACGAGCAATGCGCGCCTGTGTGAAGCGGGCGCGCATTACTTTTGTCGTCGCGAGTTTGTAGATGTTGTTTTGTGCTGGCTTGGGTTGCGGTAAACGTTGCAGCGAAAAGACAGCGAGAGAAGTTACTGAAAAAGGCTATCGAAAGAGGAGTTTTATCTCGTGGATGTCTTGTTGATGATCATATATGCCACCATCGTGCTTGGGCTTTTGGTGTTTATCCATGAAGGTGGACACTATCTCGCTGCGCGTGCGTTTGGTGTTCGTGTGACAGAGTTTATGCTCGGGCTTCCAGGGCCTTCTTTGAGCTTTAAGCATGGTGAGACGCGCTTTGGCGTGACGGCGGTGTTGCTTGGTGGATACGCGAAAGTGTGCGGCATGGAAGCGGGCGAGATGAGTCCGCACCTCGAGCCAGTGCTTGCAGCGATGTATCGGCGCGGCACGGCTAATATGGAAGACATCGCACGCGATTGCGGTATCTCTGATGATGAGGCACTTGATGCACTTGATGAGCTCGTCGAGTGGGGTAGTATCACTGGTCCTACCAAACGCGACGAATACAACACGTATCGTGCCGTCGAAGTCAAGCCAACTAAACGCGAAATCGCATCTGCTGCTGCAGCTGCGGATGCATCTGCTGCTGCCGCCGCACCTAGTGTCACGCCCGCACATGACGCTGTGACTATGCTCGACACCACGCCCGCACCCGGTACCACGCCTGTACCCGACGCACCCTTAAGTCCCATCCTTCCAAGTTATGCGGAAGGTGAGGCGCGCCCAGTTGCAGATGCGCACTCTCTTTTCGAAAGCGAGTATAAAAAGCAATATCGTTCGCTGCCTTTCTGGAAACGCTCCGTCATCTTGCTTGCGGGTGTCGCGATGAACCTGCTTTTCGCTATCGTGCTTTTTATCGTGTGGTTTTGCATTCTTGGTGCCGACGTGCAAACGAGCTCGGGCGAGATTGTGCATGTCAATTTAAATCCTTTGCAAGCTATTCAAATGGGCTTTTACTATATTTGGATGGTTGTACAAGCAGTGGTTGCTTTGTTTAACCCGGCGACTGCCGCACAAACTGTGGAGGGTTCTTCGTCGGTTATCGGCATCGCTGTCATGTCGAAAAGCGCTTTTGATGGCGGCCTTGTGACGGTCATCCAGTTTTTTGCGATGATTTCGGTTTCGCTCGGTGTGATGAATCTCGTGCCTATCCCGCCGCTTGATGGTGGACGCTTTGTCGTTGAGATTTTTCAAAAGATATCACGCAAAGTGGTGTCCACCCGCGCGCTCAACTATATGAGCGCAGCTGGCATGGCGCTTTTCTTAGGGTTTTTCCTTATCATGGCAAACCAAGACATTCAGCGTTTTGTGTTTGGAAACTGGTAGCTGTGTGTGTCGCTTTCGCGTGATAGCTGCGTGTCGCTCGCGTGCGCTACCTGTGCGCGAGGCTTATTGGCGCGCGCGATGATATTTTGTGTTTGGAAACTGGTAGCTGCGATTTTTACCGCGCATGTGTTGTTCGACACTAATGGGTCGGCAAAAGACTGCTACAATAGCTAAGTTCGTTTTGGAAACCGACAGGCCATAAGGCCAAAGTAAAAGATAGGGAAGTGCGCAAATGCAAACATCGTCTCAAAAGACACGCGCCCTGCAAGTAGGCGACGTGATGCTTGGTGGTGGCAACCCGGTTGTGGTGCAGTCGATGCTCTGCGCGCCGGCTGACGATGCGGCAGCCAACCTCGCGCAAATTGCCCGACTCAAAGATGCAGGTTGCGAAATCATACGCATGGCTATCCCGAGGCGCGATTGTCTCGATACCTTCGAGCGCGTATGCGCGGACTCTCCTTTGCCTGTTGTGGCTGATGTGCATTTCGACGCGCAAATCGCTATAGAAGCTGCACGTCGCGGTGCGGCAAAACTACGCATCAACCCTGGTAACATCGGCGGTCTTGAAAAAACCAATGCTGTTATCGACGCAGCGGGCGAGGCGGGTATCCCTATTCGTATTGGCGTAAATGCCGGCTCACTTGATGCTGCTCTGGCTGCGCGTACCGACCTCACGCTGCCACAAAAGCTCGCGGCGTCAGCGGTTGAGTACGTACGCTATTTTGAGAACCGCGGCTTTAAAGATGTCGTGGTTTCAGCTAAGGCGCATGACGTACGCACGACTATCGCGACGTATCGCTTGTTAAGCTCACAGATGCCCCAAGTGCCGTTGCATATTGGAGTGACTGAGGCGGGCACGGCCTTTTAGGGGGCGATAAAA
>CAYNWQ010000139.1:0-4571 GCA_964400955.1 uncultured Gordonibacter sp.
GGCTCATACACGTTAAGCGGCCAAACATGCAGCGCGCACGTTACCGTTAGAACGGGTGACGTTAAGCTTTATCTTGCAGATGGTCTTTCTATTACTCCTGATTACACGTCCCTTGCGTCAGGCAGCAATTGCCCCGCAATCAACATTGAAAAGTTTGACGGGACCGTTGAGATTATCAGCAAAGCTAAAGCACAGGTAACGCTTGAGAGTTTCCAACACTCCGCTGCCATTCAGAAAAACAACCTAGAGTCGCAGCTCGTGTTCAAAACCGAAGATGAGGCGAACCCTGGCAAGATTACCGCCATTGCCGACTGGTATGGTTATTCCGCTGGCATCGGCGCTAAAGATACGGGGCTCATTCGTAATGAAAGCTATACGGGAAACATTGTATTTGAGAGTGGAAAAATCAATGCAGAAGGTGGAAGCCACGCCGCAGGAATTGGTGGCGGCAGGTCAACCCTTGTTGTTAAAAACATCACGATAAAAGGAACGGCAAATGTTACCGCGTATGGCAGCATTTTTGGCGCCGGTATAGGCAGCGGCTGTTCGTGCGAGGAACTTGACGGCATAAACATTGAAGGCGGCACCGTTAAAGCCGTTGTCTCCAGCAAATACAACTATGGCGGCGCGGGCATCGGCTATGGCGGATGGGATAACGGAAACGTTAGATATGGGACCATCACCATTTCGGGTGGCAACGTAACCGCTCAAGGCGGGTCATGTGGCGCAGGCATTGGTGGCGCCAGCAAGTCGTGTCCCGAGAAGATTCTTATCACGGGTGGCACGGTGAAAGCATCGTCAAGCCGCCTTGCTTGCGGCATCGGCAGCGGTGGCTTTCCTAATCTTAATGGTGTGAAGGACGTGGTCAGTGCGAGTGATTCGGTCGATGAAGAAAAGGTTTCAGCGCAAGACGCCGAAACTTTAGACGAATCGCCTAGCTGGTATGCGTCTTATGTAGAAGCAACCGAAAACGGCAGCATTACTACTAACGAAGACGATGAGTCAAACGGGTTGAGCTGCAAAAGCATTGAAATCACCGGGGGAGACGTTACCGCAACAGGTGGCGACTTTTGCGGAGCGGTAGGTATTGGTAGCTCCTCTCGCTCAGACGGTACCCAAAACATTTCTATTAAGGGCGGCATTGTTCGTGCATATAGCGGTAAATGTGACGGCGGGAAAGACACCTATGCCATTGGTGGCGGCGCAAAGACCTGCCTGACTTCTAAGATTCACGTTTCCATAGATATCTCAGGGGGAACAATCTACGCACAACACTCCTCTAAAAAAGGAGCCGCGTTTGGCTCATTTGACACACTTTTCCAAAGCCCTAGCAAGTTTTTGAAATGCACCATAAGCGGCGGCTCCATTTTGTATGACAAAGATAACAAAGTGGGCACGTTCCAAGTAACGCCTATAGATATCAACGGCAATGATGTCGCGCCGCACACCGTGAAACTTAAAGGCCTAACCGGCACTGCCAAAAGCCCTATGCGTGTTGATTTAAGCAATACAGAAGCACTTTATGTGGGAGTAGGTTATCAATACAGTACACAAAACACTACCGCCTTGAGCATGTCGGATATCTCTGGTTCGGGTAGTGAAGAGGTAGTGTTTTGTCCTTGGTTTGTTGATATTGGTTCGCTTTGGTGGATGGTTTTTAAAACGCCTGCAGGCGAAGTCAGGTACTCGCGCAGCTTTGCTGCGGATTATTCGGAAGATTTTTACCCACAAAACAACATTACGCTTGATGCTAGCAACCAATATGGCGAAGATGGTAGCGCCATAGCGTATTACGGCGGCGGCACTATCGACGCAAGCGACGCTGTAGCTCCTGGCTACAAAGTAAGTTTCTACACATCCGGAACATCTCCTACCAGCACGCTTGTTATGGACGCAGGCGGCAAGCTTGTGAAAAACGCAGAAATCAATGGCGAGAAAATCACGGACGAAAATGCAAATTGGGTGTATGAGGGCGGCCTTACCAACAAGGTGCAGGCACGTAGCTTTACCGTATATGCCCAGTTTGAACCTATAAACTACATTATTACCTATGACGCCAATAAGCCTGCAGGGGTAACGGCAGAAGTCAAAGGAGATTTGCCGCGTACCGTAAATGCAAAAGGTGGCAACGCTTACATCATTGGCGATGGCGGCAGTCTTACTTTGCAAGGTTATAAACTTAGTGGCTGGAACACTAAACCTGATGGCACAGGGGAGGCTATAGACGATGGTGAAACGAGAGGTAACTTCACGAGCGAGGAGGGCGCTACTGTAACGCTTTATGCTCAGTGGGAAGCCCAGCCTTATCAGATTACCTTTAGCGGTGGAGAGGGAGCTACCGGCAGCATGGATCCCCTGAGCGCAACTATTGGTGCGGCTGTGGAGCTTCCCCTTTGCACATTTACGCGGGAAGGCTATGTTTTTGCTGGTTGGCGCGCCGGGGACGCAGTTGGCGGCTTGTATGAGCAAGGTGCGGCCGTTGTCGACCAGTGCTTAAAAGATGAAGACGGTAATTTTGTTTATAACGAAGACGGCGGCCTTGTTGGTCTAACTTTTCATGCAGTGTGGCTTAATGCGAAAGAGTTCAATGTTGATGCAGGCGTAGTGGTAACAAAAGATGGCGCTTACGTAAAAGGGCTTGCAGATGGCTCGTCCAGCTCAAAGCTTGTGGTTCAAACCACAGACCATGCGGTTTGCTACACGCCTTTTGTAGAAGCAGAGATAAATGGCGTCGTCGTTTACACTATTCGAAATAACGCTACAGACCTTATCCCTCAAGGCACATACGAAGTGGTTCTTGATGACGTCATTACCGGCGAAACTATCACTATTGATGGAAAGTCTGAGCTATGCAATATAAGCTGCTCAAGTGTTACGGTGACCTATGATAAAAACATTAGCTCTGTGCAAAGGCTTTTGGTTAACAAAGCAAATGTGTTAGAAAATAACGTTTTTATAAATGGCACAACGCTTACTTATACTGCCATCATCGAAAAGCTCAACTTAGGCTATGGCTTTGGATATTGGAACACAACAGGAGTTGCGCCTACGTTTGCAAGCACCTCAACGAACAAGTCTAACCCGATAACCTTTAGCGTTAACGGGCCTATGGAGTTGTGCGCCAATGCTACGCCAACGAAGTATTACGTGCGCTTTGATGCTAATGGTGCGCCCGATGGCTCAGATATCAGCGGCGAGATGCTTGATCAGGCGTTTTTCTGCTACACCAAGTCAAACCTTACGCCAAATGAATACCAAAGACTTGGCTACACTTTTAATGGCTGGAATACTAGGCAAGATGGCACCGGTGCGTTTTATGAAAACGGCGCAGATGTCGAAAATCTTACCACGCAAGCCACGACGGTAACGCTTTATGCGCAGTGGCAGCCTATAAACTACCAAGTGTATTTTGATAGCAATCATGGACAAGGTAGTATGGATCCTATGCAACTTATCTATGGGCAGGAGTACAACTTAACGAAAAACACCTACACGAGAGATGAGGATATCTTCCTCGGCTGGAATACCGAACGCGATGGTTCGGGAACTACCTATAAAGATGGTGCCGCTTTTTCTAACCTCTGCACCGACGAAGAGGGCTTCGTTATCTTGTATGCGCAGTGGGAAGTAGTGACGCCTGAGCCAGATCCAGACCCCGACCCAGACCCCGATCCTGACCCTGTGCCTACGCCGGTTGATCCAACCGACGCGGATGCATCGACGCTCGGTTCTACCACGGTTGTGTTTGATAAGGGTGGCGGGCTAGCTGCTACGGGAGATAACATGGGCGTGCGCATTGCGGGCGCTATCGCTGCGTTATTTGCTGCAGGTACGACGGTTGTCGTGGCATGCAGGAGAAAATACAATCGTGCCTAGCGTGCGTCCCTAAGATTGCGCCTAGCGTGCGTCCCTAAATATCTTATCGAGCATGTATGCGATGTCATCGACGTTGATAGGCTTTACGATGTGTCCGTTCATGCCAGCTGCGAGAGACTTTTTCCTATCTTCGTCAAAAGCGTTTGCGGTCATAGCGACGATAGGAATGTTTGCCTTTTTGTTGTTGGGGAGTGTGCGTATCTCGTGCGTGGCGGTGTAGCCGTCCATTTTTGGCATCTGTATGTCGATAAATATTAAATCGTAGGTATCTTCATCGGCCTCATACATGATGTCAACTGCTTCGGTGCCATCGACTGCCGTATCAACCTCTATGCCCATCTCTTCGAGGAGCGCCGTTGCAATCTCGCGGTTGAGCTCGTTGTCTTCGACAAGCAAGATATGCTTTCCGCTGTAGTCGTAGTGTGGCTTTTCCTCTTTTTCAGCTGTGCTGGCCTCATCTTTGGTGTCGCTTTTGTCACTTGAAAGTGACAAAGCTTCTCTCAGCTCGGACATGAAAAGTGGTTTCGATACAAAAGCGGTGACGCCCGCTTGTCTCGCTTCGCTTTCAAAATCGCCCCAGTCATAGGCGGTCAGCACGATGATAGGCACCTCTTCGCTGATGACTCGGCGTATTTGGCGCACGGTTTCGATGCCGTTCATGTCAGGCATGAGGTAGTCGATGATAAAGACTTTGT
>CAYNWQ010000140.1:0-4558 GCA_964400955.1 uncultured Gordonibacter sp.
GGGGGATATGGTAAGTCTCATCGAAAGTGCGGTCGCGGTACAAGAAGCAGAGATAGCTGAAGAGGAAGCTGAGCGCATGATGCGCGCACAGCTCAACCTTAACGACTTTTTAGAGCTCAACAAACAAATACGTAAAATGGGTGGAGTAGCAAAACTCGTGAGTGCTTTGCCCGGCGGAGACAGGGCGCTTGGTGCAGGTCAAGTTGATGAGGGTGTGCTTGACCACATGGAAGTTATTATTAACTCTATGACTAAGGCTGAACGCGAAAAACCTGACTTGCTCAATGGTAGCAGGCGTGCGCGTATAGCGGCTGGCGCTGGTGTGAGTGTGACCGATGTAAACCAACTCATGAAAAAATTTAATGAAGCTAAAAAGATGATAAAGAAAATGATGCCTGCGATAGAAGACAGCGCACCGCGCAACAAACGTGGGAAACGTGGTAAAAAGTCGCGTCGCCGCACTATGGGTGGCATGCCGGGTATGCCGGGTATGAGCATGGCTGATTTGCGTAAAATACAAGAGATGATGGGAGAGTAGTTCAGTTTTGTTCGGGCATAAAAGATGTCTTTAGGAGAGTGTGTTTGTATGTTTGGAGTACTCTTTAAGCACCACATGTCCGCCTGTGCGCGCTCTTTACTTATCTTTGTCACGTCAATAATCGCGTTTTGCCTTTTGAGTATAGTTATAGGATATGCGAGTTTTGCCCTTACTGAGTTTATGCTGGCAGACAGCGCATTTTTTGACGTGCTCTATTCTTTGGTCACTATTTTATTTATGTTTAACTTTTGCGTGTTATGTATGGCTCCATGGGTAGCCTTTGTCTATGTGCTTTATCGCTTTTATAAAGACCTGTTTTGCGATGATGAATTTCTTTCGCATATGCAGGGTTTAAATGCTGCTGCACTTGTTGCTTCAAGCATGCTTTCAGGTCTTTTGATTATGGTAATTATATCGGCGCTGTCGGGACTCGGGCTTTATGGTGCATGTTTTGCAGCTGATGGCTTTGGTGCTTCTAATTTATTTTCCTCCATTCCTTTGTGTATATTGAGTTTTGTAGGTTCAGGTACCATATTATATGGATCGAATCTAGGTGGTTTGGTAATTGGCGCACTTAATCTCGCTGCACAAGTAATAGCTCTCTTGTTTTTGTCTTACGCTTCTTTCGCACTTGGCTCAACAGCCTCTGAAAAGCACAAGGTTGGCACATCGGTGGGTATTTTGGTAGCTGTTCATTCGGTTTTTGGGCTTGTCTCGTCAAGCGTTATCATTATTTTGCTCATCTGGAGTGGGTACTACGCGCAAACTTTTCCTGTCGCAGACGTGATACTTTTCCTATCAATACTTAGCTGGCTTATTTGCTTGATACTAGCGGTTACTTCTTATTTCTTTTGTGTGCGGCGTGTGCGTATAAAGTTTAGACTTATCCAAACACCAGATGACAAGTTAAACGACAAAACGACATGTGGCTAATGAGGATTTATCTAATAAGAATGTGAGTGTGCAATGAGTGTATATGTGAGAGCGTATAGCGCTGGTGACATCAGCGTTATGCGAGAAATATGGAACGAAGTTGTGTGTGCCGGAAATGCTTTTCCGCAGACGGAGCCTTTAAAAGATGACGTTGCGGCAGAAAGATTTTTTGCAAGTCAGACGTATTGCGGTGTTGCAATGCAAGATGATGAGGTGTGTGGGCTTTATATTTTGCATCCAAACAATGTGGGTCGCTGTGCACATGTTGCTAACGCAAGCTATGCGGTGTCGTCAAGTGTGCGCGGGCATGGCGTGGGTGCTTGTTTGGTGAAAGACTCACTTTTGCAAGCGGGTGCATCTGGCTTTCGCGGACTGCAGTTTAACGCGGTGGTTGCGAGCAATACGGGTGCCATCCATCTTTACGAAAAGCTTGGATTTGTACGCATAGGTACTATACCCGGAGGTTTTCATAATGCGCAGGGCATATATGAAGACATGTTTATCTTTTACCACCCTACCGAGTGTGTATCTTAGGTTTTTCGTGGTATTTGCTTGCGTATTTTTTAGTTGCGCCGTATCATAAGCAATTGCTGTTTTCGCTGCGCTGCGTGAGCAGCGTTATGCAATAAGAGTACATGTGTAAACAAAAGGAGTTCAACTTCATGGCAGTTAAAATTCGCCTCGCTCGTCACGGCGCAAAAAAGCGCCCTTATTATCGCATTGTTGTAGCTGACTCTCGCGCACCTCGTGATGGGCGTTTTATTGAAGAAGTAGGTCGCTACAACCCTTGTGTAGATCCTTATATGGTTAAATTTGATATGGAAAAGCTCGATAAATGGCTTGCAAATGGAGCCCAGCCAACTGATACCGTAGCACGTCTTATTGAGACTGCTCGCAAGGATGCGTAAGACTATGTCTGAACAGATGGACGAAATTGCCGGTCTAGTTGAGGTGGTTGTTCGTCCGCTTATCGATTTCCCCGATGAACTCGATATTTCGGCGAGTGAAAGTGAAGATGGCGGTATTTACGTCGAAATACGTGTAAATGCACAAGACACTGGCAAAGTGATTGGTCGCCAAGGTCGCATCATCAAAGCTATTCGTACGCTTGCACGCGCTGCTGCGTCAAGCACAAACACCTCGGTAGAAGTGGAAATAATCGAATAAATGCGCGAGTGGGTTTACGTCGCGAATTTAACTACAACAAAAACCTTACAAGGAGGGTTTGTCGCACGATGTGCGCCAGGCCTTCCTTTTTTGTTAACGCCTGGCCTTGAGGTTGCTTTTGTGCCGCCTCTCTTAGATGTGCCGAGACGCGCTCGGGTGGAAAGCGTGCAGATGCAAGACCTAGATAATGCACTTGTGTATTTTGAGGGTATTAAAGACGCTGACACTGCTCGCGCTTTGGTGGGGTGTCGTTGCCTCGCAAGAAAAAGTGATCTTTCAGGAGAGCTTTCGCGCACCGGTGATGCTACTTCAGATTTAAGCGGATTTGAGGTTTTTGACAATAAATTTGGTGTCATTGGTACCTTGAGCGATATAGAAATTATGCCAGCTCAGAGGCTATTGAAAGTTGAGCGCATAGACTCATCAAAAAGCGTTTATATCCCTTGGGTAGATGAGTTTGTTATCGCAATCGATGATATCGCAAGGCGCATAGAGGTGGACATTCCTCAGGGTTTGCTTGAGCTTTAGCGCCACGAGAAAGATTTATCTTTATGCTTATTGAGACGCTTTCAACTTTTCCTCATATGTATGATTCGGTGATGGGTACTTCTATGATGAAGCGCGCGCTCGACAAAGGCATTATAGAGTTTCATGCGTATGACCTGCGCGATTGGACACATGACAGACACCGCACGACCGACGACGCGCCTTATGGGGGAGGACCGGGGCTTGTGATGAAATGCGAGCCCATCTTTGAGGCGGTTGATGATATCGTGGGTGGCGTCGTTGGTGTGACTACCGATAGCGACATGAGAGTCGACATTGACGCTAAGGTCGAAGACAGCGCAAACGCAACAGACCTCCTAAAACCTCACATCATCTTTCTTTCGCCCGAGGGTCAAAGATTTAACGACGATGTGGCATGTCAGCTTGCAGAAAAAGACCGATTGCTTTTCGTGTGTGGGCATTACGAGGGCATTGATGCGCGTGCTTATACGCTTGCTGATACGACCATTTCACTTGGGGACTATGTGCTTACCAGTGGCGAGCTCGCGTCAATGGTTATCATTGATGCGGTCGTGCGTAAGCTACCTGGTGTGCTTGGTGCAGCAGAAGAAGGCGTTGCTGATGAAAGTTTTGCGACTGGTTTGCTTGAGTATCCCCAATACACTCGCCCCGAGAGTTTTCGTGGCATGAGCGTGCCTCAAGTGCTTTTGTCGGGAGACCATGCAGCAGTTGCTCTCTATAGGCGCAAGCAGGCACTCGCAAGAACATATCGTCTGCGTCCTGACTTACTCGATAGTGCTCAACTTTCGCAGGATGACTTGGATTTTCTGAAGAGTTTATTTGACGTTGGCGAGGGATAGTACATAAGCGTTATTATGAGCAGATATGATTTTATCCAGATGCATGTGTATCTGTTTGGAAAGGATTTGTGCTCATATGTTTTCGGGAGAACACGCCGAAGGAAATAAAGTAATACGCGCTCTCACTAGTATCGTCATAATGATAGCTTTGGTGCTTGGCCTTTCTTGGGCTTTGCGCACTTTTGTCTTTCAGGCTTTTGAGATACCATCAGGTTCTATGGAAGAAACCATTATGACAGGCGACATGGTATTTTCCGAAAAGGTGAGCTACTATTTCCGCAATGTTGAAGCGGGAGATATCGTGACATTTCAAGACCCTATGACGCCGGGTCGCGTGCTCATAAAGCGCGTGATAGCGACTGGCGGTCAGACGGTGGATCTCGTGGATGGAAAAGTGGTAGTTGACGGAGAGGTACTCGATGAGCCCTATACTGACAATAAAGAAACCCTTCCGCTCAATACTGCAACAAACGTTACTATCAGTTATCCTTATAAGGTGCCACAGGGGTGTCTTTGGGTGATGGGAGACAACCGTACCAATTCTCAAGATTCG
>CAYNWQ010000141.1:0-4525 GCA_964400955.1 uncultured Gordonibacter sp.
GCGAATCAACGTGTTGAAGGGGAATATCAAAATAAGAACAAATATTGTCATGAGCAGCTACCGCTTCTAACAACTCATCAGTAATGCCTTCGGGCTGTATATACATCACACGAAACCATATTTGAGGATAAGCCTCTGCAAGCTTAGAAAGCAACCACGCTAAAGTTGTTGGATTTTCAAAGTCGTTACCATAGCGTCCAGTATCTTGAGCAATAAGTACAATTTCACGCACGCCGCAAGACACCTGTTCGCTAACGTCAGCATAGACTTGCTCATAGGAAAAACTATGATAGCGACCGCGAATATAAGGAATCGTACAATACGAGCAAAACCTATCGCAACCATCTGAAATCTTTACGTAAGCAGATACCTTAGATGCACCCGCGTTAGCCTCCCCCGCTTCTTCTGCGCACTCTTGACATGAAACATTGCTCGGCAATCCCGAAACACCACTGTCGCCTGCAGCTTCAATCTTTTCAAACTGAGCATCTAAAATAGAAACGATGTCATCCTCGGATGAGCAAGGCACAAAAGCGTGCGCTTCCGTTAGCTCGCTAGCGAGATCGTCTCCATAACGCGCAGGCATACACCCTGCCACGATAAGCAAAGCGTTTCCCTTAGAAACATTAGGAAGGCCTGCTGCGTCAAATATAGCCTCAAGACTTTCTTCTGTTGCCGATTGGATAAAAGAGCAGGTATTTATGATGATAGCATCTGCACGTACGTGCTCATCAGTAAGGGTATATCCCGCCGCGCGCAGCTTGCGCTGCATCCGCTCGCTATCAACTTCATTTTTAGCGCAGCCCATCGTAACGAAAGCAATCGCACGCTTTGCGCGCCTATCATTTAAGGTATCTATCATTTTATCAGCTTAAATAAAAATCTCGTTGAGCCTAGCGATAATTTACGTATTGAAGCGGCTGGCCGTAATCTTTATCACGCAGAAATGCAATAACCTCTTGCAAAGTATCACGCGAAGCAGAACTTACGCGCAACTTATCGCCTTCGATTTGTACTTTTACTTTAAGTTTCGTCGCCTTAATATCTTTATTGATGCGACCTGCTGTTTCTTTATCGATACCGCAAATCAAAGTAGCTGTTTGCTTAATACTCATCCCAGAAGCAGACTGAGGGTCTCCCCATTTGAGCGCATTAAGCTCAATGCCGCGTTTTATGAGCTTTGAACTAAGCACGTCTATTACTTGTTTTGCAACAAACTCAGACGGCGCAGATACACAAATGGTCTGCTTTGTTTTATCAAGAGAGATCTCGGCTCCTGAATCCTTTAAATCATAGCGTTGTGAAATTTCTTTTTTTGCCTGTTGATAAGCATTGTCAACCTCTTGCATATCTACATTTGATACCACATCAAAGCTTGATTCTTTTGCCATGATAGTTCCTTTCAACGATACCTTAGGCTCGATACCTTACGACACCGGCAACCATTTAAAATTATAAACTGACTGCATTATATAAAAGCACGTCTACATTGAAGTTCAATTTGCAAGAGCAAACATAAAAAACGATTGGAAACTTAGTCAGCAGTCGTGCTCGCGGCTGTAGTTGTAGTCACGCTCGCGCCGCTCGTCGTGTCTTCGTCGATATTTTCGGCTCGCCATTGCTCAAGGTAAGCAGCAAAATCAACTGTGTAGGTATAAACACCACCGCCTGCATCGGTAAGTTCATCAGTAGTAACGGTAGTGCCCGCCAAAGAAAGCACCACTCCATCAGGGTTAGAGGTCACAAACTTAAGCGTAGTTGTAACATCAAAGGATTTTTCAGCTGGTCCGCTCACCGTTTCAGCAACACTTGGTACAGAAGAGTCTCCTTCATATACCTCAATATAAGCACTAAAACCCTGAGGTACCGAGTAAACAAACACCACTTTTTCAGGCGCTATAGGCACGGGTTTTTGCGTGGTTTGAGCTGTGGCAGTTTCATCAACCGGATTTGAGGTATCAGTAAGACCCGAAATAGGCACAGGTGTCTCGGTGTCAACGGAAGACTTGTTTCCAAAAACAAACACGCAAACACAAACTATGATAGCAATGACAACGATGAGTGCGATGATAAAAGGCAACTTTGACTTAAAAGTGCTTGGAGCAGTAGGTCCTGCATAATAATTGGTATATTGGGAGCGTGAAGCAGAAGCTTGAGGGGACGAAGAACTGCGCCTCGTCTCAGCGCGAGAACGCCTTCGTGTATCTCCCATATCAAAACCCATTGAGCGTGCTGAATGCTGAGAGCGCATCTGCTGATACGCTTGAGCTTCTTCGAGATATCTACGAGTAATATCAGTGGTATTTAAACCCACAAGGCGTGCATAGGCACACACCATGTTGCGCGCATATCCTCGCGGTGGCATATGCGCAAAGTCGGCATTTTCTATGGTCTCAAGCACATCAGGGCGTATACGTAATCTACGCGCAGCACTTACGAGAGTATATCCTTTTTGCTCACGAGCAGCCCTGAGAGCTGCACCAAAGCTTTCAGTAGGCATAAGTCATCACCTTAGTCCAGACGTCAATCCTGCGTATCGTTTGCTTCAAAAGCCTTGAGTGTTTCTAATTCCATAGCATCAACCAAAACCTCACGTGGTTTAGAACCATTAGCAGGTCCCACGACACCTTTTTCCTCAAGCATATCCATTATACGCCCTGCGCGCGAATAACCAACCTTCAAACGTCTTTGTAAGCTTGAAGTTGACCCTAGGCCACTTGAAACAACGATATCTGCCGCCTCCCAAATCAAGGGGTCATCAGAGGTCGAGCCGCCACCTGAGCCGTCAGGTGAACTCGCACCAAGCGTAATGAGATTTGTTTGCAAAATTTCGGAATGATAATCAGGTTCACCTTGAGCTTTCAACATCTCTACAACGCTATTTATTTCGTCTTCAGAGACATAACAGCCTTGTATACGTTGCGGTTTTGCAAGCTCAGGCTTTGAGAGCAACAAGTCACCGAGACCAATGAGATTTTCTGCGCCAGGTGTATCCAAGATAACACGCGAATCAATACCAGATGCGACATTAAAAGCAATGCGGTTCGTAATATTTGCTTTGATAAGACCTGTAACAACATTAGTTGAAGGACGCTGCGTAGCTACGATTAGGTGAATACCCGCAGCACGTGCAAGTTGCGCAATGCGGCTGATGGAAAACTCAACCTCTTTGCCAACGTTCATCATAAGGTCTGCAAGCTCATCGATGATAATCACGATATAGGGAAGCTCCGAGCCAAGCTCAGAGACAGCAGGCTCCTCCCCTGCCTCTTTTGCGCGTTTAAGAGAGTCCTGCTCCGCTTGGACTTTTGCATTAAATTGCCCGATATTGCGTGCGCCTACTTTAGAAAATACTTTCAGGCGGCGCTCCATTTCTGCAACACCCCACGACAGCGCACTCGCTGCTTCTTTTGCTTCGGTAACGACAGGTACATACAAATGAGGAATGCCGTTGTAGGGCGTAAACTCAACACGTTTCGGGTCAATCATGATAAAGCGCACTTCAGCGGGCGTCGCACGCATTAGGATAGACATAATCATCGCGTTTATCGAAACGGACTTACCAGAGCCAGTTGTACCACCGATAAGCAAATGCGGCATGCGCGCCAAGTCAGAGATAATCGCATGGCCTTCGACATCTTTGCCGATTGCGACCATCAAAGGACCGCCTTTGGCATCTTTTAGCACATCGCCCAACAATACACTTTCGCGTGTGCGATTAGGCACTTCAATGCCTACGTAATTTGTTCCCGGAATAGGCGCAAAGATACGCACGCCGGGAGCTGCAAGTGCCAGTGCGATATCATCTTCAAGGGCGGTAACACGGCTCACGCGCACACCTGCTGGCAAGTCTACTTTAAAAAGTGTAACAGTAGGACCAGCAACCCAGCCAACCACCTCCGCAAAGATAGAAAAGCTCTCAAGGGTTTCTTGTAAGCATGCGGCAGTTTCTTTGAGTTCGGCGTCGTTTGCTTTGGCTTTTGCTCGCGTATCAGAAACTTTGAGCATACTTAAAGGTGGCAACTCAAACCCATCTTGTGGGTGCGGTGCAGAAACCGGTGTTGCAACCGACGAGGATTTCTTCGCACTCGCTAAAGCTTTATTGTCTTGCGCATCCCTCGTCTTGCGCGATTTGCCGAGTTTGCGTGTAAGAGGTGCCGCTTCACCTTTTTCTGATGCAAAAGATAAGGTTTCAGCCGATGAGAGAGCATCTGCATTGCTAATCGGCCTTTCCCCATTTGCCCCTGCAATATCTTTTGAATGAGAAAATGAAGAGCTGCGTGGGCGTTTCCTATCGCCTGCGCGTCTAGACGATTGCACCGGCTTAGACGCTAATGGATGAGCTGGTACAACAGTAGGTTCAGATCCAATAACTTGCGTTTTTGCACTGCTTTGTTCATTGGCAAGATGAGCATCGTGCTTGCGGCTTGCTCGCGCATAAGGAGCAGCACCAAGGACGTCTTGCTCGCTTGCACGCTCAGCATGACGCTCGCGTATACGCTCAATGAGTTGAGAAATCGACAAA
>CAYNWQ010000142.1:0-4506 GCA_964400955.1 uncultured Gordonibacter sp.
GATGTGTTGAGTTATCTGCAAACTTGGATTGTGGTCGCAGTCGTATTTTTCGTCACCATTATCCCAGTCGTGGTTTTGCGTTTTAGGCTCAACCTAGTTTCATTTGATGATGCTGATGTGCGCCTGATGGGTGCGCGCCCTACTGCATTGCGCGGGCTTGCTCTTATATTAGGCTCGGTTATGCAGCTAGCAGCTCTTGCGTCGGTGGGGCAGGTGGCAATGCTGTCGCTTGCGGTGCCTTTTTTGGTGCGCTATCTGATGCCAAGCGATTTTCGCTACCAGCTTTTGGGCAATTGTTTGCTAGGTATTCTCATCTTGCTGGTGTGCGTGGCTTTCCAACATTTCGCGACGATTGGCGTTGTGACCGTGCCTGTGGGTACGCTCGTGTCTGTGCTCGTTGTGCCGTTTTTCGTGTGGGTCATCGCTCTTCATTTTGGAAGGCAGGGTGACTAGCATGGGTTTATTTGGCGCGAAAAAAACTGGCGACGCGGGAAAAGCGCGCAATGTCGACACTCCTCGCACCACTAGCGCTCGCGGTGCCTACGAGCCGCGCACGGCGCGTCGAGTGCGCCTCGTGAAAGGTGCGCTGTTAGTAGCGACACTTTTGGTATGTGCTTTGCCGGTTGCACTCATAGCGCATCCGATTAGCTATGTGCCGCTTATCACGGTGGTGCTTTTGGTGTGTACGTCGTACGCATATTTGCGTGTACTCAAACATTTTTTCAGCTTTGACGAAGATCAGATGGCACACTCATGCATGCGCGGTAGCAAAGTCGATTTGAGTGTCGTGCTCAACAACGCTTGCATTTTGCCGCACGCGCGTATCGAGCTTGCCTTTTATGTGACTGATTTGTTTGGCGAATACGATGCCATGCGCTATATGCGCGTGCCGCTTGGCCCTCGCAAAACGGAAAAGTTTGACTTTGACGTGCGTTTTGCTCACGTCGGCAGCTATGCCGCTGGAGTTGATAGCATCGTCTTGACGGATTTACTCGGGCTTTTCACGACGCGCATAGAAAATACTTCACGTCATCAAGTGGTGGTGCGCCCGCGCTTGTTTGATCTCGTTGAGCCCGATATATCGGAGGCAAGCGAAAACGAAGCCGTGATTCTGAAATCTATCACGAGCGACAGCTTTGATTACGCAAGCGTGCGTGAGTATACGCGTGGTGACCCGCTAAAAACCATACACTGGAACCTGAGTGCAAAAAGCGTCAACGATACTTTGTATACGCGACTTTTCGAGACTTATGTAAGCCCGAGTTTGAGTGTTGTACTCGATCCTTTCGCTGCACTGCCTGGCAAAAAGCGTGCAAGAGCAAGCGTGTCTGCAGGAGCGACTACGGCTGCGTCTGCACATGCGCCGTCAAGTGCGACTACGGCTGCGTCTGCACATGCGCCGTCAAACGCAAAGGCTAATACAAGCGAAGAGCTGATGAGCCTCTTTGACGGGCTGGTGGAAACGACCGCTTCACTTTCGCGCTATGCGCGAAGTCAAGGCGTGGAATGCGTGGTGCACTATGTGGGAGCGAGTCTTACGCCGTGCAGTGCGTGCTTGGCGTCTGACGAAGACTTAGACGAGCTGGTGCTAAACGCGCAACACATAACTTCTGTCGATGAGGGCAGAAAAGAGGCGTCTGTGCCGCTCGAGATGCTGCGTGCCGAGGGGTTGGGGCGTCAAGGGGCAAGCAATGTCGCGCTTGTGACTGCACGCATTGATGCTGAGGAGCTCTCGATACTTTCCGATATTACTGCGTGCCGCCGTCAGGCGATACTGTTTTTGTGCGTGCCTTCTACGCTTGTGGGACGTGAACGCGAGGCTTACCTTGCGCCGCTCGCTTCTTTGGCTGCGCTTGGCATACCTTACTATCTTTTCGAGTCCACAGAGCTTGAGACGAGGAGGGTAGAGCAATGACGTTTATGCGTTACGCAAAAGAAAGCATAGGCGATTATGTGCTGGTACTTGTCTCGTCGTGGTGCTGCGCGCTGGTCGTCGAAAACGCTTTTTTCCTGTCGAGTGTAGCTGCGCGGCCCGGTATCTCTTTTGCGGTTTGCGCGCTGCTTTTGCTCGTGCTTTTTGCAGTCTCTTACAAGCGCAAGTGGCTCGGGCTTGGCGCGGGCATATACGTGTTATTGCTCGCAGCGCTCGTGGTCGTATCCCTTGCACTTTCAACAGGCGAGAACCCCTACGATGATGCCGAGGGCAACTACTTGTATCTGGTTGTGGTACTCATCTTGTCAGCGACAGCGTCGTTTTTGCTCACGCGCACACTGCCGGGCAGCGTCGTGTGGCTTTTGGTTGTGACTTTTGCCTGCTCGACTGTGCAGGCGCTCTATGAGAGCAACGCGCTCATAGAGACGCTTGGTGCGGTCTTTTGCGCTTTGGCGCTTGTCGTGTATCGCAACTTTATGTTAGGCCTTGTGCGCGCCGATGTCGCGAGATCAACATCGCGCTTTGCGGGTATCACGACAGCGCTTACGGCAGTATTGGCGTCAGGTGCGCTCGCATGTGCAGCATGGTTTTTAATCATAGCGCCGCTTTCGCCCGGCACGTTGAGTATAAAGCTCATTACCGATTACCGTCATTTGCCTATCGTGGAGTTGCGTGGTGTGGCTGATGAGCAGCCTGAGCTCAATTTGGAAATGACTTCCGATCAGCTGACCGACGGGACTGCCTACACAACCGATGACTTGGTGAAAGGTGCATCTGATGTCGTCATTTCTGCGCGACAGTTGCTTAACCAAATCGTTACCGGTGGCGGCAACTCTGGCGCGGGCACGGGAACGGATGCCGGACAAGAGGGCGGACTTGATAGTGAGTCCACCGACGAGCAATACGATGCGCAGTCATACACGAGTGTGTTTCCCGTGATAGTGCTGGTGTTAGCAGTGATTGCCCTCATTGCGCTTTTGGTGGGCGCGTTTTTCTTGATTCGTCGTCGTATGAGGATGAGGCGTTTGCGGCGGATGCTCGCGCAAGAGCCTGCCAAACAAGTCACGTCGCTCTACCTTTTTTTGCTTTCGCGCTTTGAGAGGTTGGGCTTTACGCTTGGCAAAGGCTCTACGCTTTCGGAATACGCTGCACATACGGCATCTCATATGGCCACTTTTGATGGCGAGGCAAAGGTGTCGTTTGCAAAGCTGACACGCATTTATGAGGCGTGTTTGTATGGCGGCGTGCAGCCTGACGAAGACCAGACAGTGCTTTTTGTAGCCTATTATCTGGCCTTTTGGAAAGCGGCACGCGCTTATCTGGGCAATTATCACTATTTCTTTAAGTCGTTTCGGTTGTAAGGAGGCGAGTCAGATATGAGGCTAGAAGTAAAAGACGTAAGTTGCGGCTACGACGGGCAGAACCCCGTTCAAAAGTTCGTGAATTTTTCGGTGAACTCGGGAGAAGTGTGCTGCGTGCTTGGTCCTAATGGATGCGGCAAGACAACACTTTTTAAGACGCTGCTTGGGCTATTACCCCCACGAGCTGGCAGCATTATGATAGATGGTCAAAACGTAACGAAATGGTCTCCTAAAAAACTCGCGACAGTTATGGCTTACGCGTCTCAGCAGCATGTCCCGCCGTTTCCCTATCGCGTAAAAGACGTCGTGTTGCTTGGGCGTGCCAACAAATCAGGTGTGTCGCAGCCAACTGACGAGGACTATCGCATCGTAGATGAAGCCATGCGTGATATGGGTGTGTACGACCTGCGCGATAGACCTTATACCGACATCTCGGGCGGGCAACTGCAGCTCGTAATGATAGCGCGTGCGCTTGCGCAGCAGCCGCAGCTTTTAGTGCTTGATGAGCCGACGGCAGCGCTTGATTACGGAAACGCCATACGCGTGATAGGAAAAGTGCGCTGGCTTGCAAGTCAAGGATACGCTGTGCTTATGACCACGCACAGCCCGGACCATGCATTTATGTGTCGCTCAAACGTTGTGTTGTTGCAGGCGTCACAGCCTATGTGTTTTGGCAAGGCGGCAGAGATTATAACCGAGCGCAATATGAGAGAGGCCTACGGGCTTGATGTGCGCGTGGTCGAATTTGTAAACAGCAAAAACGAGGTGATGCGCATGTGTGCACCCGAATTTGACGAAGAGAGAGGACCTCTAGATGGAGACTGAAAGCAAAGTGCAGGAAGCGAAAAAAACGATTGACGCTATCATTGCCAATGTCGAGACCGTTATTCAGGGCAAACACGATGCGGTTGAACTGGTGGTTTTAGCGCTTATCGCAAAAGGTCATGTGCTTTTGGAAGACTTACCCGGCACAGGAAAAACGACTTTGGTGTCTACCCTTGCAAAATCGATAGAGTGTGATTTTTCGCGTATCCAGTTTACGCCTGATGTGATGCCTTCGGACGTGACGGGTTTTTCGATGTATAACCAGCAAACGCATGAGTTTGAGTTTCGTGCGGGTAGCGTGATGAGTAATCTCGTACTTGCTGACGAGATTAACCGTGCGAGCGCGAAAACACAGTCAGCGTTGCTCGAGGCGATGGAAGAGCGCCA
>CAYNWQ010000143.1:0-4501 GCA_964400955.1 uncultured Gordonibacter sp.
CGGGGGGCGAGGGGCACGCCTCGCGGAGTACAGCAGCTAGCGTTTTTTCTCGAGGCGCCAAAGATACACAGCAAGAAGACTTGCCAAAAAGGCGCAAATTGCAAGTGCCCACAGCACCACTTCAAGACCAAAAGCATCCCCTGCCATACCCAAAAAGGGTTCAGCGGCACCACCTACACATATGGCAACTCCATAGGAAAGACCAGATGCCGTACCAAGATGCCGTGGCACATAGCTCATACCCAGCGCCGCCGATGAGGGGTAAAACACATTAATAGAGATAGCCAAAAGCGTTGTCAGCAAAGCCGCAAGCACCACAGAGCGACTCAAGACAAATATCACTATAAATAAAGCGGTCGCCACAAAACTCACGATGACAAGCTTCAAAGTGCCTACTTTTTCAGAAACGCGACCAGAGCAAACAGTAGCAACTGCGCTACTCAGTGCAAAAAGAGAAATGACCAAAGAACTGACCGATTCGCTTTGTCCTAGCACTCCCATAAAAAACAGCGGGATAAAAGCCATCAGACCATAGTCCATAACAGAGCGCAGCGAAAGCACACTCATAATAAGGCCAAAGCGACCCCATTTTTCTTTTTTGCTAGTGTCAGCAGATGTCGCATCGGCTTTTCCTAGCGCAAGAAAACGCTTGTTGTAGGCAAGTAAGACTCCCGCACAAAGTGTCGCCGGAAAAAGAAATACCACCGTTCCCGCAAGTCCAAAAGCACCGACAAAGACCGCCGTCAAAATGGGGCCGACGAAAAACCCAATGTTTCCACCAACCGCAAATATCGACATGCCACCAGCTTTGCGCTCGCCTGCCGCGAGGTTTGCACAACGCCCGCCCTCAGGATGAAACAAAGCTACTCCGATACCACTCACCATCGCCGAGACCAAAACCAGCTCATAGGTAGACAGGTACCCCACGCCAAACATGCCAAGTCCCGCCAAAAAGACACCAAGCGCCATAACTTGCGGGCAGGCGTGTTTGTCGCCAAGCCATCCAAACAAAGGTTGAATCACCGCAGAAGCAATATTTGCCGCGAAAATAAGCATAGCCACCGCGGTATAAGAATACCCTTGCGCGACAACTAAAAAAGGAAGTATTGCAGAAAGCGCACCTTGATTGATGTCTGCGCACAAATGCCCCACCATCACGAGGTAGTTGGCGAGCTTGTCACCCGCAACCTGGGTGCGCGCCATCGGTGCACCCGTACTCTGGCCGCGCGCCTCGCTCACCCCAGGCGCGCCCGTATTCCCCTTACCCACGAGGACTCACAAGGCCACTTTCGTAGGCAGCCACCACGAGCTGCGCACGGTCATGTACGCCAAGCTTTGCCATAATGCGCGCGAGATGTGTTTTGACCGTGGCGGGAGAAATAACAAACTCTTCAGCAATCTGATCGTTGGTAAGTCCGCGCGCTACCAGCACAAGAGTCTCTCGTTCACGGTCGGTAAGCGTCTCAAGAGCCGCCGCAGCATCATCTCCGGCGAGCACACCAGAGCGCACCGTACGTGGACGCGAGGATACAAAAGTCTCCACGAGACGACGCATGACCGAGGGCTGAATAAGCGCGTCCCCTTGCGCAACCACCCGTATGGCACCGGCTATCTCATCAGGATCTGCGTCTTTGAGCAAAAACCCGCTCGCACCTGCTGCAAGCGCGTCATAAACATATTCGTCTATATCAAAAGTAGTAAGCACCAAAATATGCGTGTCGACAAGACGCGGATCAGCTTTTATCTCGCGGGTCGCCTCAATGCCGTTTTTGTGAGGCATACGCACATCCATCAAGACCACATCAGGGCGCAGCTCGCGAGCAAGCTCGACAGCCTCTTGCCCATCTCGCGCCTCGCCCACTACGTCAAGCCCCTCATAAGAAGACAGGATAAGTTTAAATCCGCTACGCACTATATCTTGATCATCCACGACAAGCAAGCGCAAAGCCGGCTCCCCGGCACTACCTTTCCCGCTCGCCTGATAGGCCTGCATAGTCTTAGCATTAGACGTATATTTCAAAGTATCACTCATAGCTTATCTCTACTCTCCCTTAACACAAGGCAGGTGGGCTTCTACTAAAAAGCCACCACCTACACACGGTGCTGCACTCAATGTACCACCGAGTAATTTTGCGCGCTCTTTCATGCCGAGGATGCCGTGACCTGCGCTTGAGGTGTCTTTTTGCGAATCTTGGGTTGCGTCTTTGGCAACACCTTTGGTTGCGTCTTGGGTTGCGTCTTTGGCAACACCTTTGGCTGCATCTTTGGTTGCATCTTTGCCTTCGCAGGTCTCAAGTGAAGCGCGCCCGTTATCTCTTATCTGCAAACACACGCCATCTTCGACAAGAGAAAGATAGATACTCGCCGCGCTCGCCTGGCTATGGCGTACGATATTTGTCACTGCTTCGCGCGCGATACCATACAAAGCAACATCCACATAAACCGGCACACGCTCTCTTGTGTAGCGAGACATATCAAGCGTGGTTTTAATGCCTGCATCATCGAGGTATTCTGCAAGGTCACACATGCGATCGGTACCGGTGGTCGGCTCTGTCTCTGCCGCCTCACCCTGACGCAGGACGCCTATCATGCTACGTATCTCTTCGAGCGCCTCTTTTGCGGTACGACGCGCAGTCGCTATCGCTTCTTTTGCGGCATCAGGGTCACGCTCCAACAAGCGCTCGGCCGCAGCCGCTTGAATGCTTACCGCAGAAAGAGAGTGTGCCGTTATGTCGTGCACTTCGCGCGCAATGCGCACGCGTTCTTCCTCCACGCGACGCGCCGCCTCTTCTTCGCGCGTGCGTTCAGCCTCGAGCGCACGTTGCTCAGTTGCACGTACATAGGCACGATGCGTTTTAAAGGCATAGCCACCAAGTGCCGCGGCCACCATAAAAGCCATGTTTTGAAAACGCGTAAGAAACGTAAGCGTGATGCTTTGAGCAGGGCTACCCGAAAAAGCGATGCCAAGCAAAGCAAGCGCAGACGCAACAATTATCTCTGTGCGAGGACGCGTAGAAGCAACCGTATAAAGAGCGATAAGAGGACCTACGATAGTAAGCGAGTAGCCACGAAACGAGCTTTGCATAAGCACAAACATGACCATCGTAAACAAAAATACCGGCCAGGGAAAACGACGACGCAAAACGAGAGGTACAACGGTGAGCGTAACGGCAAGATAAGCAGCCGGCGAAGGAACGATAGCTTCGATACCGAGTGCGTGGCGCAACACTTCATCAGGCATGATAAAGCTTGAAGTGACGAGCACCAACTGCATACAGCCGAAAAGAAACGCTGCTGCAGTTATAGCGACATCTATCGCCCAGTCTTTTGCGCTCATAGGTCGTCTGTCAATCAAAAATTGTTCCATACGACTATATTACCCAAGGTGCGACTTAGGCGCCATACGCCACGCGGAGTATTCGCACACTATACGCACAAGAAAAGCGACGCGAGAGCAACACACAACAGATTGCCCGCGTGCAGGCGTCGCCCGCACGACGCGGCTAACACGCAAGATATTTTTTCAGGTGCTCTTATTCGTAAAATTTCTCAAAAGGAAAAGGCGGCTCGCTTGCTCGCTTGAAAGCATAAGCAGCTGAGGTTTGCGCGATATGCGCAGCAAGCTCCACATCAACGCCGCACACTTCAGCCGACTCTTCGACCGATGCACCATGCTCAACCTGCGCAACAAGTATCTTGTCAAGCGTCGTATAATCGATGCCAAGACTTTTTTCGTCCTCTTGTCCGGGCGCAAGCTCTGCACTCGGCGGCTTCGTAAATACATGCTCGGGTATTGGTAGCACCTCCCCCGACGCTAGTGCACGCTCGTTGCGCGCACGTCCACAGGCATACACATCGGTTTTGTAGAGACCACCTAAAGGCGCAAACGCACCAGCCGTGTCACCGTAAAGTGTGGAGTATCCCATATGAGCTTCGCTTTTGTTGCCCGTATTAACAAGCATCCAGTTATGCGCATTCGAAAGCGCCATGAGGCACACCATACGACAGCGCGCCTGAGTGTTTTCGGCGGCAAGGCCACGCAACTGCCCGCCACACGCGCGCCCAAGTACATTTTCAAACGCTTCAAAAGGTTCGCAAATCGAGATGACCTCTGTCTTTATACCCAAATTTTGAGCAAGTGACTGTGCGTCATCAAAAGAGTGATCGCTCGAATAAGGACCCGGTAAAAGAACACCGTGCACATGCGCCGCGCCGAAAGCATCCACACACATCACACCAACAACGCTTGAATCAATGCCACCGGAGAGTCCTATGACAACATCGCTAAAACCTGCATTTTTTGCATAGTCCGCAAGTGCACCTACACACGTGTCGTATTTTTCTATCGCTTCCACGTCAGCCTCATCCTTTCTGTAGGCGATTATTCGCGACTATCTACGCGATTACATGCGAATAACTTGCGCACGGCATACCGCGCAGTTATTCACCATCGCGCAGTCTTTCACACGCGCCTCGTTGCGCGACTCTCGCGCAGTCTTTC
>CAYNWQ010000144.1:0-4485 GCA_964400955.1 uncultured Gordonibacter sp.
ACCTTTGAGCTCGGGTGCGTTGGTGGGCGTAAAGACTGCACCGATACCGGCAGATGCCATAGAAAGCAGAGTTACAATGCTTGTGGATGTGGCAACAACTTTTGGAGTAATACCTGCATTTTTGAGCTCTGAATAGGCGATACGCCCAGAGATATCTTCTATCGTACCCATGACAAAAGGGCAGTCTTTCAAGACAGAAAGTCCCTCTTTTTTGATAGCGTCGAGTGCGCGCTCGGCGCGCAGTCCGGTGACTGAGGTTAACAGCTTAGTTTGTATAGCTAGCACGACTTCTTCTTCGTAGAGTGGTGTTGCCTTGATGCTAGGGTGGTTAGAATCGATGCGTGCGATGACTGCATCCACTTCGCCATTTTCTGCCATGCGTAAAAGATCGCGGTTGGTGCCTTCTGAGAGATGTATGCAAAGTGCCGGCATTTTAGCAGTAAGGGTGCGTATAATGCGCGGCATAATAAGGCGTCCGCGCATGAGAGAAACGCCGATTTTTAGCGTACCGGCACCGCTGCCGCTGGCTTCGCCAATTTGTCGCATGAGGTCACGCTGCGCTTGGCGCTGCTCTCGCACGTAGAGCAAAAAAGCCATGCCGGCTGGCGTGAGCGTAAGTGGCACGCTGCGCACAAACAACTTTGCTCCGATGTCTTTTTCAAGAGTTGCAAGGCGCGCGCTCAAGGCCTGTTGGGATATTTGCAAAGAATCGGCGGCCTTAGTAAAGTTGCCTGCTTCAGCAAGCTCACTAAACCATTCCCAACTTTCAAGTGCCATTTTTTTGTTGCTCCTCGTGTTTTTCGCGTTGCGCCTTATCGCGTAAGGTGTTCTTACGTCTTTTCTTGTGCGTTATCGCGCAAACGTTCTCGCGTTTATTTGCGTTGCGACTTATCGCGTAAGGTGCACTATAGGACAAAATGCGGCGTAAAAACCATCGTTTCACCTATTTTTTTTGTTACATCACAAAAAAATTTACAGTTTCGTAAAAGTTTTATCAAATTTTCCTTTAAAATCGCTTTCTGCGTTGTCGGTTAGTTTTTGCGTAGCAAGAAAGCTCCGCAGCGTCGCGCAATGAGCCGTGCGTGTTGAGTATGACAATCCGTAAAGGGAGGACAAAAACATGAATAAAAAACTAATCGCTGTTCTTTCCACTACTTTTGCAGCTGTTTTGGCTTTAGGTCTTACGGCTTGTGGTAGCAGTGACACGAGCAGCAGCTCTTCGAGCTCAAGCTCGAGCTCATCGAGTACTTCAGCTTCATCTGCAAATCTCAGGTTTATCACCGGCGGCGAGTCGGGCACCTATTATGCGTATGGTAGCGTTTTGGCTCAGTATGCTACCAATGGCGACTACGGTGTTTCCGTTACTTCACTCGCTGGCAATGGCAGCCAGGCAAATGTGCAAGCTCTCGAAGATGGTGACGCTGACATCGCGTTTTGTCAGTCTGACGTGTTGGCTTATGCCTATAACGGTACCAATCTTTTCGAGGGTGCAGCTTACAAAGATTTCTCGGTTGTAGCTAACTTGTATCAAGAGCAAGTGCAAATCGTGACTTGCAACCCCGACATCAAGACGGTTGCTGACCTCAAAGGCAAGACCGTTTCAGTCGGCGCTGCGGGTTCGGGTGTATACTTCAACGCAGTGGATGTACTTTCTGCTTACGATTTGACGCTTGACGACATCACTCCAGTCTATCAAAGCTTTGCTGATTCAGCTGATTCTTTGAAAGACGACAAAATTGACGCGGCATTTATTGTAGCTGGCGCTCCAACAACTGCTATCACTGACCTTTCCACTACAAAGACTGCTTATCTAGTTGGCATGGATGACGAGCATGTAGAAAAGCTCATGGCCGCGTCCCCTTACTACTCAAAAGCGGTTATCGCAGCTGATGTGTATGGTCTTGATACCGACACTACGACCGTGTCAGTTGGCGCGGTTGTTATCGCAAACAACAGCGTATCCGAAGATGCTATCTATGGTTTGACAAAGTCACTCTTTGAAGGTGCTGAGAAAAACACTAGCGCTCATGCAAAATACAAGGAGCTCGATATCAAAAATGCTTCTTCGATAACGACAGTGTCTTATCATCCGGGTGCTGCAAAATACTACGAAGAGCAGGGTATTACAGTTAAATAAGTCTGCTTGTTTTTGCGAAGGGGAGTAGTATCATAGAGCTCTTTCGTAAGCGAAATAGTAGGTAGTATGCGGTCTGCGGCAAGATGGTTTTGCCGCAGACCGGTTTGTAACAATGAGACTTTTGGGTCTGCAACGTACATTTGAAAAAACGCTCGTTGCAGACGCAAAACTCACAAACGGTATAAAGAGGAGGTCTTGGTTTGTTTAAGAAAAAGAAGAAGACCACGACTGAGGCACCGGCAGAAAACGATGTGCTGGTAGCTTCTGTGGTAGAAGATGGCAAAGTTGACGTTGACGAGGTTATGCGCAAGTATGACAAAGAGTCAAACACGCGTATCTGGGAAGGTATTCCGAAAATCATCGTCACAGCCATCATGGTTTTGTTTTCAGTGTATTGCGTGGCTATGACACTTTTGTCTACCGAGCAAGCCGAGGCTCGTCTTGCGCGATTCGTCGCTTTTGTTATCGTGATTGGCTTTATTATGTATCCCTCGCGCAAAACCAACCACAAGGTAAACCATATCCCATGGTATGACTTTGTGCTGATGGCGGCAGGATTTTCGGCTTTCATGTATTTTGCGATAAACTGCGAAAGCATCTTGCTGATGGGTGCTCGTATCGAGCCTTTGCAAGTCATCATGGGCGTGATTGGTATCGCTGTTATCACTGAGTTATGTAGGCGCTGCGTGGGTTTGCCTATCATCGTGGTGGTGGCATGTTTGGTGGCGTACGCGTTTTACTGGCAGGTCACCTCTTCGGGAAATCCTGACCTCTACGTTTCTTTGCGTAAAATCGTGCAAAAGCTTTTCTACACTACGTCAGGCGTGGTCGGCACACCTATTAACGTGTGTTATACCTATATCGTGCTCTTTATTATCTTTGGTGCGTTTTTGGAGCGTACCGGTATCGCAAACTTCTTTATCGCGCTTGCAAATCGCATCGCTGGTTGGTCAAGCGGTGGCGCAGCAAAAGTTGCTGTTATCGCGTCTGCTTTGTGCGGCATGGTATCGGGCTCTTCGGTAGGAAACGTAGTAACTACCGGCTCTGTTACTATCCCGATGATGAAAAAAGTAGGGTATAAACCAGAGTTTGCTGGCGCAGTTGAAGCGGCATCGTCTTCGGGCGGACAAATCATGCCTCCTATCATGGGCGCCGCAGCGTTTCTTATGGCTGAATACATTGGCATTCCCTATATCGAGGTAGCTACCAAAGCAATTGTGCCGGCGTTGCTGTATTTTGCAGGCATCTTTATCGCGGTACACCTTGAAGCGAAAAAACTCGGGCTTAAGGGCATCCCGCGAGAAGAGCTGCCGCGTGCGAGCTATCTTTTGAAAAACTGCTATCTTATCTTGCCTTTGGTATTGCTCGTGTGGCTCGTATCGAGTGGCGCACGTACTATGGCAGTGAGTGCTGCTATCTCTATCGCGGGTGCTTTCGTGATTGGCTTTATCAACTTCTTGTTTACCAACTGGCAAGAGCGCGCAGAGGGCGAGGGATTTGGCAGTGTATTTGCTGAGACTTGCCGCGTGGCCTTGTTTGCAGCTATTGATTCTTTTGCGGCGGGCGCGAGAAACTGCATCGCGGTTGCTGTAGCTTGCGCTATGGCGGGCATGATTGCTGGATGCATCACGGTTACCGGCCTTGCTTCGACTATTATTAACGTCATTGTGCTTTTGGCTGGCGACTACGTTATCGTGGGTCTCATCTTTACCATGATTTGCTGCCTTATCTTAGGCATGGGCGTGCCGACGACGGCAAACTATTGCATTATGGCTTCGACATGTGCGCCTATCCTTATCCAGCTCGGCATTGATCCGATTTGTGCACACTTCTTTGTATTTTACTTTGGTATCGCAGCAGATATTACACCTCCTGTGGCGCTTGCGGCTTACGCGGCGAGTGCTATTGCGCGCTCGCGGCCAATGGCAACGGCGGTTAATGCGACCAAGCTTGGTATCGCAAAATTTGTCGTGCCGTATATTTTCGCCTTTAGTCCGGTGTTGCTCATGGTAGGCGATGGTGTGACGGTTGTTTCAGTTATCTTAAACACCATTACGGCGCTCGTAGGTGTATTTGGCTTGCAATGTGCACTTACCAATACACTTTTCCATCGTCGCGTAAACCCGATTGTGCGTATCGTGTTAGCCCTTGGTGGCCTTGGCATGATGATACCGGGTACAGCAAGCGATATCGCCGGCTTGGTGATAATCGTTGCGATGTGTGGGCTTGAATGGTTTTTGGCAAAACGCACAGGCGATGAGCAGCTTGCAAGTGCGTAGCTTTAAGGGATAGGTGAAGACAATGAGTGAAGAAAACATTATCTGGGTGACGGGCGCTGCGGGTTTTGT
>CAYNWQ010000145.1:0-4414 GCA_964400955.1 uncultured Gordonibacter sp.
CGTGATCGACAACTTCGCCATCAAGGGATTGTCCACGGCTTACACCTGGCCGGACTCCTCGTCTGGCGCAACACCGGATTCGGAGCAGGCAGCGAGCAACGGCACGACGCCGGATATCGCCAAGACCGGCGACAGCACATTCGCCGTTGGTTCTGCCCTACTGTGCTGCGCGGTTGCCGCCGGCGCGAGCGCCGCTTACGCCGCGCAACGCGGCAGGCGCCCGCAATAGCCGCTCGGCGCTTGCAGGGCGCGCGGCGCGTTCGACCCGATTGGGGGCGCCCTGCGAATCACAAGCACCCGCTTGAGACGGCAACGGCTGCGTTGCGACAGAACCTTGCGCTTGGCCCCAATCAATTACGAAAAGATAAAAACGCCTGCGATCATATAAGCTGTATTTGGCAAGACCAAATGTATTTGGTAACGTAAAAATCGACACTTGGGAGTGCGGAAATAATGTGAATTAGAGCCGTTCCACTACATAAAATGTCATAGAAAAAAGAGTCGTTTATGCAGGTCATGCGCCATAAACGACTCTTTTAAACTGCAAAAGTCAGGTTGTAGCAGGTTAGACAAGCTTTCGCTTGCATCATAAGTATCTGCAGACCAACAATAAGGCGTAAGCCCAAACTCACTTGCTAAAATAAGGCCGTAAAAAAGCAGGTTTCTGCGAAAATCAGGCAGAACTTGTCATTTACGGACGTCGACGCGTGGGAAAAACACGCCTTATAGGTAAATTTCTTGAGGACAAACGCGCGATTTATTTTCAGGCACGTCGCACAAATGCAAAAGCAAATCTCGAGCTGTTTTCACTTGCGATATCCGCATGTGTGTCAGACGAATGGGCAAAAACCTTAGACACGTTCGATTCGTTTGACGCGGCTTTTGATGCTATTGCATTACTTTCAAAAAAAGAGCGGCTCGTAGTTGCGATAGATGAATTTCCTTATCTTGCGCAATCTGATGAAAGTATTTCTTCTCTTTTGCAAGACAAGATTGACCATGTATTTAAAGAGCAAGCAAATCTTATGCTTATCCTTTGCGGCTCTTCGCTTTCGTTTATGGAAGAACAAGTTTTGGGATATCAAAGCCCTCTTTATGGCCGCAGAACTGCACAAATGAAAATTTCTCCGCTCGATTTTTTTACGACACTCAAATTTTTAGAGAGCGCAGACCCCAAAGAAGCTGCCGTACTGTATGGCATTACAAATGGTGTGCCTGCTTATTTAGAAATGCTCACACCTAAAAAGAGCGCAGCCGAAAACATCCGCAATCTCTTTTTAAAAACGGAGGGCTATCTTTACGAAGAACCCGGAAATCTGCTTTTGCAGGAGTGTCGCTCACCCGAGCAATATGACGCCATTATTCAGGCCATAGCACGTGGACGTTCGCGACTTTCAGAGATTGCATCAGCAGCTCATGTGCCCGAAAGCAACACGCGCACTTACTTAAAAAAGCTCGAAAGCATAGGCATTGTAAAACGCGAGTGGCCTTTTGGCAGCGACTCTGCAAAAAAGGTGATTTACGTATTGGAAGATTCGATGTTTCGTTTTTGGTACAAATTTGTGCCGCAAAACATTGCCCTCATCGAAAACAACATGTCAGATATAGCCCTTAGACGTATTCAAGAGAACATCCCTGAATTTATGGGACAAATATTTGAAAGTATATGCGCCCAGTGGATTATACGACAGGCAAAGGCAGGAAGCTTTGAAGTTGTACCAGCTCAACTGGGCAGATGGTGGGGTAGTGATCCACGTACAAAAACCCAAGAAGAGATAGACATCGTAGTAAGCGATCAGGTGGGCGCTCTTGCTCTTTGTGAATGCAAATGGCGCAATGAGCCCTGTAGCGTAGAAGTGGCAAAAAAGCTCGTGGTGCGTTCGGAGTTATTTAACGCAGACAAGAAAATGCTTTATCTGTTTTCAAAATCCGGATTCACCTCGGGCTGCACTGAATTTGCGGCTCAGCGCAATGATATGTCTCTTGTTTCTTTTGCAGACATGTGCGATTGCTCATGAACGGAAGATGCGCCTGAACAAAACGCACCTGAACAGAACGCGCTCGAACTGTGCATCGGAAAGGACATGCCTCGCCTAATATCCGCCATGCAGCTCTTGCCTACAGCGAAGCACACCATCACGGGCGCCCTTGAGCGATTTCTCGTAGTACCAGTTGCCTGCCTTTACGGCGATTTCAAGGCCAGTTTCTGCTTTCTCGTACCACGAAAGCGCCCGCGAAAAATCAGGCTCGCAGCCAAGGCCCTCTTCATAGCAATTTCCCAAGCGAAAAGCCGCTGCACCCCAAAGTACAGGGTCGTCACTTTTCCCCAGCTCAAAGGCACGTTCATACATCTTTTTGGCAGCTTCAAGATCAACTTCGCATCCGCGCCCATGCTTGAGCATATCCCCCACTTTATAGCAAGATTCGGGCTCACCGTGCTCTGCGGCATAGGTGAAACACTCATATGCGCGCTTTAGCGTGTCAGTGCGCATTTTCCTTCGCCAGCTCACGCTCAATCCATGCCATCAGCAAGCGCACGATGCGCTCTTGTTCGTCCTCGGTGAGCTCGCGCGCGACAGGCACGTGATACCACTTGTTCAAACACCCGCGACAGCAACACGCGCAGGCATGCTGCGCGACAAAAACCGGATGCCCGCGCATGGGTGTTTGCTTGCTGTCGTTAGGGATGTATGCCGGCGCGAGCCGCGTGCGCACAAAGTCTGCGGCATGGCGCTGTATGGTCGCCATACCTTTGTCGGCGATGTATTGTCGGTCTTTATCGCTTAAGCGAAACCGCGCGCGAAAGGTGGACTTTTGCAAGCGAGCAAACGTTTGCTCAATCGTCGCCATGCACTTGCCCTCCTTTTGTGTCGCCTAATATTTTCTCAATAGAACACAGTCTACATCACATTCATTTTTTTGATAGCAGAAATGTTCAAAGCATCGCTTGCGTTTTACTACATTTTGATTGAATCAGTTTTTCCTGACCAATCAATCAAATGATATAATTTTTACCGTTACTGGACAGCTATCAGCAAAGCACTGTCGGTTTGATTTCAAAAAAATGACCGGTGCAGCTACAACATGATAGTTTTTTAGCAGTTTAAGGCGGCAGCAAAATGGCAGATGATTCAATCAAAAAGTACCTTTTAACCGGTTCACCCGAAGAATCAAATTGGCGCAGCGTCATCCTCTTTGGCAGAAACACAGCTTCCTACAAATTTGCTCTAGCTCAAACACTATTTGAATTGGCGCAACAAGGAAAACCCTCTGCGACACTTGAGGAAATCGCCGGACCATTTTCTGCTCATATCTGTGAACACATCAAGCATTCCCCAAAACAAGGCACTAGCCGCACAAACAGTTTTCTTGATGCGTGTCAAAGTTATACACAGGGCGCCACTTCACACGACGAGCTCATCGATGCGGCGAAAAAGAATGCTTTTAATTACGTCTTTGACGCCTTCCATGTCGTTAGCCAAAACAATGTACCCATAACATTTTTTGAAAAAGACTTTACCTCAGCGGGTAAAAGAATCGTCCTCACCGATGACCTCTTTCGTCTAGCAACCGGAGATGCTTCAACAAACATCATGCATGAAACCGAATCAAGGTGGAACCTCGTCGAAACCGCATGGGAAACCGGCATAAGCGCTGGCCTTTTATGTGTGTCATATAGCGACACGGGACAAATGATTATTACCGAAAGCTCCAATCGCCGCAAGGATATCACCTCCGCACGCGGCGCGCTTGATGGTTACCAAAAGGGGCATTGCTTCTACTGCTACAAACATATAAACATTGGCAAACACACAGACAAAGGCGACCAGCGTTCCTCGGGCCAAAAAGACCTTTTTACCAGCAACGAGCCTGAACGTTATGAGTACGGCGTTGCTCCCTTTGGGTCTGAACATAAAGCTAGTAATGATGCCTCCTCGACAGAACCGCTTTGCGACGTTGACCATTTTTATCCCCACATGCTGGGACAGTATGTTTCGGAAATCAATTGGGACGGCATCTGGAATCTTGTGCTCGCCTGCCCAGAATGCAATCGCGGGCACGGCGGTAAATTTGAACGCCTTGCCGACATGCAATACTTAGAGCGCCTGCGGAGGCGAAACGAATATCTCATTGGCAGCCATCATCCATTACGCGAAACGCTTATCGCCCAAACAGGTGCATCTACTAGCGAGCGACTACATTTTCTAAAAACTGTTGATAAAATTGCCTCGGATTATCTACCAGGCGCACGCTGGTCAACAGAACAAGTAGCCGCGCCCGCTTTCTAGGAGAAATACATGCACAATTTGGCAAATACCACCGCAACGACCATTGATTATTACAACAACAATGCCAACGAGTTTATCGATAGTACGGTTGATGTGGAATTTGGCGCCTTACAAAAGCAATTCGC
>CAYNWQ010000146.1:0-4401 GCA_964400955.1 uncultured Gordonibacter sp.
ACGAGTTGCGCGCCGAGGGTGCACTGAGCTAGCTTTGTTGCTTGGAGCGTGCGTGTGCGCGAGCGTGGCGCGTGTGTGTGGCTGCGTGTGAGGCTGCGATGCGCGCGGGCGAGTGACTTTTTGAGTCTGCCGGAGGCGCTTGAGTACGCCGAACGGCACGGCGTCGCGATGCGCGCGGGTGCGTGACTTTTTGAGTCGGCGTGCGTGGCGTGCCGGCTAATGCGGAAGGTTGAGCTGATGATTGAAGCGCTTGATATACAAGTAAAAGGCATCGTACAAGGGGTGGGATTCCGCCCCTTTGTCTATAGAACAGCAAAGAAATACCTGGTCAACGGTTGGGTTTTAAATGCAACCGACGGCGTGTTTATCCATGCAGAGGCCGAAAGCAACTTACTTGATGGATTTGTGCTTGAGCTCTCTGAAAACCCGCCGGCGGCAGCGCACGTGGAAGAAATCGAGCTGCGTGAAGTGTCGCTACAAGACTTCAAAACTTTTGAGATTAGGTATTCCGATGAGGCTGCGGTTAAAAAAACCACGCTCGTATCTCCCGATTTGGCGACATGCGCAGATTGTACGCGTGAGCTGTTTGATCCGACCGACCGCAGATATCGCTATCCCTTTATCAATTGCACGAACTGTGGTCCGCGTTTTACTATCATCGAAAAGCTCCCTTACGACAGAGCGCGCACTTCCATGAAGGATTTTGCGATGTGCGATGCGTGCGCTCACGAGTATACAGATGTGAGCGACCGACGTTTTCATGCGCAACCTGATGCGTGTTTTGAGTGCGGCCCACACGTGTCTTTTGCGGTAGCGCGCGGAGATGAGGCGAGCGGTGAAATGGAAATCACGTGGGGTAAGACGCGCGAGGAAAGTGACGCTATCTTTGCGCGCGCGGCACAAATGCTGTGCGAAGGGAAAATTCTTTCCGTAAAAGGCCTCGGCGGGTTTCATCTGGTGTGTGACGCGGCTAACGCGCAGGCGGTAGCGACGCTGCGTGCGCGAAAACATCGTGAGGGTAAGGCTTTTGCGGTTATGATGTCATGCGTCGATGATGTGCGTGCGGTATGCGAAGTGAGTGAGGGTGAGCGAGCGTTGTTGGAAGGCACGCAGCGCCCTATCGTGCTTTTGCGTAAACGTGCGGATGCGCAGTTTGCTCCGGGCTTAGCTGATGCGCTGCCCGAGTTAGGCGTGATGCTGCCTTATACTCCCGTGCAACATTTGCTTTTGCACGACTTCGCGTGCGCTCGGGGCGCGGCAGGTGCGCAAAACGCACGCACGGCTGCGGACGCGCAGGGTGCGCACGATGCCTCAGGCGTACAGGGCGCGCAAGGAGAGCATGCTGCGCTGGACGCGCAGGGTGCGCGTGGTGCGGAAAACTCCTATTCCCTAAACCCCCCGATGCTCGTTATGACCTCGGGAAACATCCACGACGAACCCATTGTGATAGACGATGCGCAGGCCTACGTTAAGCTTGCTGACGTGGCGGATGCTTTTCTGGGAAATGACCGCGCTATACGTGCACGCTACGATGACTCGGTGGTGCGCGTGGTTAATGCTGGGAGTGCGCAAGACGCAGTGCAATTCGTGCGGCGTGCTCGTGGCTTTGCTCCGCAGCCTCTTGTGATAGCGCCTGCGGTTGCAAAAGGTGAGGAAGTGCCGGGACTGCTAGCCGCAGGTCCTGAGCAGAAAAATACTTTCACGCTTACGCGCGGTACAGAAGCTTTTGTGTCTCAGCATATAGGAGACATGGAAAACGCTGAAACGTATGATGCGTATCTTGATGCGCTCAAGCGCTTTGAGACTCTATTTGAGATAGAGCCGCGCCGTCTGGCCTGCGATATGCACCCCGAGTATCTTTCGACAAAATATGCCCGTGAGCAGGCAGAAAAGCATAATCTTCCTCTTGTAGAAGTGCAGCATCACCATGCACATATCGTATCTGCAATGGCGGAAAATGCACTAGCTGGCCCTGTGTGTGGTGTTGCTTTTGACGGCACTGGATACGGAGTTGATGGCAACATTTGGGGCGGGGAAGTAATGCTTGCAAACTTAGAAACTTTCGAGCGCTTTGCCAACTTTGCTTATGTGCCTATGCCTGGTGGTGCGGCGGCGGTGAAAAATCCCTTGCGCATGGCTTATGGAGTACTTTGGGCGTTTGACCTGCTTGAGCATCCGGGGGCGAAAGATACACTCGAGGCACTTGGAGAGCAAGCTGCGCTTTGCGAGCAGATGATAGAGCGTTCTATCAATACGCCACTTACCTCTTCGGTCGGGCGACTTTTCGATGCGGCAAGTGCGCTGCTCGGTGTGTGTACGTCGCCTCTCTACGAAGGCGAGCCAGCGATACTGTTGGAGGCGACGGCTTGCCAGCCGTCGCCTCTAGTCGACGCTGCGGTTGCTTCATGCGACGCATCTTGCGCCTCCAAGCTCAGCTCACGTACCAAAGTACGCTACGCTGAGCTTTCGCCGCAATCTTCAACGCCTGAAGCAACCTCGCTGACTTCTGAAGCAACCTGTGTGCTAGAGAAAAACGAGTCCACCTACCACATCGACATCGTGAAAAACACAGCGACAGAAAAAAGCACGGCACAAGACACTTCCGTAGTGCTTTTCGATGCCGCACCTGTCTTTAAATCGCTACTCGATGACAAGGTCGCAGGAGTCCCAACTAGCCTTATCGCACGTCGTTTTCATGATGCATTTATCGAAGCAATAGTAAATGCTGCAGAGTTGGTGCGTGCGCTTTATGGTATCGACACTGTAGTGTTGTCAGGTGGCGTTTTCATGAACCGTTATATGCTCGAGCATGTTTTAGTGGCGCTTGAGGGCGCGGGCTTTACTGCCGCTATCAACAAAGATTTGCCGCCGAACGATGGATGCATCTCATTTGGGCAGGCTGTGGTAGCATTAAACTCATAAGATATGAAAAGAGGTAACTATGTGTCTTGCCATACCAGCGAAAATAATCGAAAAGAAAAATGACGGCCTTGCGACGGTTGACATTTTAGGAGTAACTCGAGATATCGCGCTTGACTTGACGCCGCAGGCGGAAGTGGGCGATTATGTGTTAGTGCATGCGGGCTTTTCCATCGAAGTGGTTGACGCCGAATACGCTCAAGAAACTATCGATCTCATTAAAGATTTTCCTGATCTAGTTGATAACGAAGTAGGGCAGAGCGCATGAGTGATATGAAAGCTGAGCTTGCGGCATTCAAAGACCCTGAGCTTGCGCGCGGGCTTATTGCCTCCATTGAAAAACTCGCACCCGAAGGTGGTGCGACGCTCATGGAAGTATGCGGTACGCATACGGTTGCTATCGCACGAAATGGCATCCGCAATCTCATGCCAGCAGGTACGCGCCTCGCATCAGGGCCGGGGTGTCCGGTGTGTGTGACTTCCAACAAAGATATCGACACCGTTATCGCGCTGACGCGCGTACCAAACGTGACTATTGCGACATTTGGTGACATGACGCGTGTGCCGGGTTCTACCTCGAGCCTGCTTAAAGAACAGGCTGCTGGCAAAAGCGTAGAGATAGTTTATTCGCCCCTTGATGCGCTCACGCTTGCCGAGCAAAATCCGACGCGCGAAGTAGTATTTGTGGGTGTAGGCTTTGAAACCACGACACCTCTTGTTGCGATGGCGATAAAGCGTGCTGCGGCACGAGGGCTTAAAAATTTCTCGGTTTTCGCAGCGCACAAAAACATGCCCGGAGCGCTTGAGGCTATCGTAGCTGACCCGAGACTCAAAATAGATGCACTTATTTTACCGGGGCATGTGAGCACCATTATCGGCATGCAACCCTATGAGTTTTTGGCGCAAAAATACGGCGTACCTGGGGTTATCACCGGCTTTGAGCCGGTTGATGTGCTGCAGGGTATCGCGATGATAATGCGCCAGCTTCACGAGGGGCGTGCAGAGATTGAGATAGCGTATGCACGAGGCGTCATGGCGCAGGGCAACCCTACTGCACTCGCCGCAATTGATGAGGTCTTTAAGACTTGTACGGCTACTTGGCGTGGACTTGGGGATATACCTGGTTCGGGGTATCGCATACGTGAAAAGTACGCAGAGTTTGATGCAGTGAAGCGCTTTGCGCCTGAGGTCGAACCTACGCAAGACCCGCGAGGGTGTCGCTGTGGGGACGTGCTGCGCGGCATTATGGCACCAAACGAATGCCCGCTTTTCCGCAAGGTTTGCACGCCCGAAAATCCTGTTGGACCTTGCATGGTATCAAGCGAAGGCTCTTGCGCCGCTTACTATCGGTATTACTAGTTGCATTAGTTCCGGCGGCTTTGTCAGCCACTTGAATTACTCGACGATGCGAAGGGTGCAGATGGCGCACTCGGCGCTCCAAAGAAAGTCCACGCACACAAGTGCGCTACGCTTTCTTTTCCC
>CAYNWQ010000147.1:0-4352 GCA_964400955.1 uncultured Gordonibacter sp.
CTGCTCGCACCACTTGCGCTGCTGCCACTCGTGCTACCGGTGCCGGTGCCACCCGAGCTCGAGCTCGCGCTCGCACCACTTGCGCTGCTCGCATCCCCCGAGCTCGCGTCGCCCGAACCGGCATCGCTTGTGCGGTCGCTGTTTTCTACCATGTAGTAGGTGCCATCCTCATCGACAAACACTTTGCCATACTCAGAAAGTCCGTACTCAGATAGAGTCGGGTCATCCGGGTCAGAGTCGATGTCTAGGTCTTGCGTTTCATCAGCAATCTCGATATTGGCGTGTATGTCAGCAAAGTCAAGCTGCCATGCGCTCACGAGCGCCAGCATCAACCCCACCGCCATAACCAGCATCGCGTCAGCGAGGTTGCCAAGCGAATTCATAGGGTCGATGTCTTCGGTACTATCGAGGCTGCTTCGATGCGAAAGTCTGTTAGCTCCGAGCACGTCGCATCTCCTCCTCTAGCACCAGCTCTTCGAGTGACTCCAACATCGAAAGATAGTTTTTGTACCAGCGCTTGCGGGCTGCACCCACAAGCACTGCCAAAGCAGCAGCGATTAAGCCGGTGACCGTTGTATCAAAAGCAACCAAAAGTGAAGATGAAAGTGTCTGCGTGTCGCCTTGACCCAAAGCAATCAAACCCGGGCCGAGAGGAATAAGCGTACCCATCAAACCAGCCATTGGAGCAAGTTTTGCGAGCAAGTTTGTCCAGGTCAGGCGCAAGTCATACTTGGCTTGCTCCTGTTCGAGGAGCCGCGTTGCGAGCGACTCGCGCTCACGCGATGTAAACTCCGGGTGCTTTACCAACTCACAGAGCACCGCTTTTTGACTCGCGAGAAGCCCGCTCGCTTCTACGCGTGCACTCAAATCCTCTGAACTTTCAGCCGCACGCAAATCATCCATGAGACGTGGCATATTCACTTGCAAGTGGCGACGTTCGACTAACCACTCAACCAAAGCGATGCCAACAAATATTATCGACAGCGCCAAAAAGATCAAAAGCACTGCTATGACAGGCGTCTGCAAAACGCTGACTATTTGCCTCATTATCCCACTTAAATCTTGCGAAATCATACTTTGTTACTTCCTTTCCTTTACGTCGACCAAACTGCGGCGATAACGTACATACTTTGTGGACATACCAATTGCGAGCAATATCAAAACGATAAACAAGAAAGGTATCACCTGTAGCGTCGCTCGCTCAACGGCCACCTCTCCCATCTCTTCTTCTTCGGTAATCTTTCGCAAAGTAACCGACCTATCAAGCATCTCAGACACTTCAGACGCATCGAGCGATGCCAAACTTATCGCAGCTTCATCGGTCGATGCCGACTCGCTCGTTTCTGCGCTTGCACCACCGCTAGACACTTCACCCGAGCTCGTTGACTCAGCATTTGCACCCGCACCCGAGCCATTCTCAGAGCCCATGCCGGTGCCGGTGCCCTGACCTTGTTTATTGACATTGTTGCTCGGATTGTCGTTATTACTTTGTTTTTTCTCGTCAGGACTGCTGATAGGCTTGTAGTTCACGGGTTTCTCAGGGTCTGTCTTACTACCTTGCCCGTGTTCTTTTTGCCACTCTTTCTCGTTATCTAGACCCCAAGTATTGGTATGATCGTAGTCGGCCTCGGTAGCAACCCAAGTCAAATAACCGTCTCCGTGATACTGCGTCACCGGCTTAGACTCTACCGTAGTAGGGCCAACCACATCGGGCACGTAGCTGTACTCGATAGGCTGGTTGTAAGTCGCATTGTCGCCGGGATAATACACGGTAGCTGTCACATTAGAAAAACTACCCGTGTTTTGGTTCGGGTCTCCCGCGCCCCAAGCCGGAGGCAAATGCCCTGCCTCGGCTGCAAGCTGCGGTGCATCACCAGTAAACTTAACCTCTTTCAGATAAGTGCACTCTTGGAATGCTCGCTGCCCGATGCTCGCAAGCGTCTTAGGGAAAGTCACCGAAGACAAACGTGTAGCGCGAAACGCCTGAGCGCCTATCGTCGCCAAATTCGCCGGCATATTGACGTTTTCAAGCGGCGTGTAAGCAAACGCTTTAGACCCGATAGATGTGATAGCGTCGGGCAGCGTGATGCTTTTCAGCAAACCGCACTGGTAAAAAGCCTGCGAAGGCAGAGCTTGCAAACCCTCCGAGAGATCGACATCAGTCAGGCTCATGCAGTACTGAAATACGCCCGAACCCATCTCTTCCACTTCATCGCCCATCGTTATGCGTTTAAGCGATGAGGAAGCAAAAGCCTGCTTGCCGATATAAGTTATCGAATCAGGCAAATCTATCTCTTCTATCGCGCACATGCGAAACGTGTATGCCGGTATCTCCCACAGGCTTTGCGAAAGGCGAATGCTCTTTAATCCGGAGCCTTCAAACACTCCTCGCTCTTCAAATCCTGAGCCAAGCGAAAGCACGCTATCTGGTATCGAGATAGAAGTAAGACTTGCGCATCCCGCAAACACACCTGATGCGATACTTAGCAGCCCATCAGGCAAAACTACGCTTTCCAGACCGCTGTTTTCAAAGACCGAGCTATAAAGTTGTTTAACCCCAGAAGGCACGGTAAAACTTTTTAGCGAGTTACACATCTTAAACGCCGAAGCGCCTATCTCGGTGATGCCCTCACTGATGTCCACGCGGTATAAGTTTTCGCAGTTTTCAAACATACTCGCAGGTATTGCCGTCAAAGTCGAAGGCAGCTTTGCGTTTCCAAGAAGCGTACAACCTTCAAAGGCAGCCGCGCCAACCGAGCTCACACCCTCGGGTATAGTAATGCTTTTAAGCGACGTGCATCCCTCAAAGGCAGACGCACCAATAGTTGTGATACTGCTCGGCAGTGTCATCTTGGTGAAAAACGTTTGCCCGGCAAAAGCGCCACCGGCGATGGCGGTCACTTTTTTGCCGTATAAAGTACCAGGCATCGACAACACACTAAAGCGCGAACGGTCAGCATCACTCATAGCAGCAAAACCTGTCACCGTTAAAGTGCCATCTGCATTTTCTGTCGTGGCAAAGATACTTGCACCGCAGCGCTTACAAATGCCGCGCGCATTAAAATCATGCCCTAAAGCAGGCTCTTCGTGATCCTCGCAAAAGTCGCATATCTCACAAGTCCAGCGCACGATGCCAGGATTGATGCAATCGGCAACTGAAATAGTCGTATAGATAAAACTGTGTTCATGCCCATAGGCTACCCATTTGATACCTATGCCACCATAGCTGTATTTTGAAGCATTTTCCCAATCGCTTGATATTCGAGGATAATGCACCGTTAAATTGACCATGTTTGCAAAAGCGTCGCTGGCAAACGTAGGTGTTTTACCCATAAACGTTATATCGCGCATAGCATAACAACACGCAAACGCATTGTTAAACGTGCGCAAGCTATAAGGTATGGTGACAGATTTCAGCGAGCTGCAACTTTCGAACGCAGACCCCTTCATGCTCGTGAGGTTTTTAGAAAGGTGGACGTTTTCCAGCTTTGCACAACCGTAAAACGCCTGATAGCCGATTGATGTCACCGTATCGGGCAAAGAGATGCTTTGCAGACTCTCGCAGTTTTTAAAAGTATAGTCACCAATTTGCGCACAACCATCAGGTATTTGTATCTCAGCGAGTTTGGTGCAGTTGTTAAATGAACCCTCACCCAAATCACGCAATGATTCAGGGAAGTCGATATAGGTGATACCGCTGCCGGCAAACATCCATTTAGAGGTATAGGTCAAACCTTCCCCTAAAGTCACTTTTTTCAAATTGGCGTTATTCTCAAAAGCTGACTCTCCTATGTCGCTCAAAGACCCCGGCACAACAACACTTGAGATATTAGTACTCTCAAATGCACTCGTTCCAAGGGAAGTGAGCGTATCGGGCAAAACAAGGTCTACTCCCCATGAAGAGCACTGATAAAACGCTTTATCTCCGATTGTCTCTATATACTTAGGCAAAGTAAATGATTGCAGCTTTTCGCATTCTCGAAATGCGTTTTGCTGTATCTCTGTGATAGGCGCATCTTTACTAATCGAGACACTCTCTAGACTTTCGCAGCGCCAAAAAGCACCATCAGCTATCAACTCGAGCTTTGCCGGGAGTTTTACCGTACGCAAGCTGACGTCATGACAAAAACAGCTTCGTCCAATACTTGTTACCGTATCAGGTATCTCTATGCTCTCAAGCCCCACGCATCCAATAAACGCGCACGCGTCCAAAGTCTGCAAGCCATTGTTTAAGCTCACCGATGCGAGTTGGGAGCTGTAGGCAAAGGCGGACTCCCCGACAGTTTTCACTGTTGAAGGCAACTTGATTGACTTGAGGCCCGAAAAAGCAAAGGCTCTTGTACCAATCGTTT
>CAYNWQ010000148.1:0-4348 GCA_964400955.1 uncultured Gordonibacter sp.
GCCGTATTTTTGCGTCAGGGCAGTTTGCGCGGCAAGTGCAGCATTAACAAGCTCATCAGGTGCTGCGGCCATAAGGCATTGCGGCGGCAGGATCTTAGCGTTTTCCACCACCGACGGGCGACCTTCAGCGTCCAAAAAAGACACGAGAGCCTCACCTGTACCAAGCTCCATGATGGCGTCTTCGCTTTTGAACGCAGGGTTTTCGCGAAAAGCCTGCGCTGCCGCACGCACGGCTTTTTGCTCAGCGGGCGTATAAGCACGCAGTCCGTGCTGCACGCGATTGGAGAGCTGCGCGAGCACCTCATCAGGGATGTCCGAGGGCGACTGCGTGATGAAATAGACGCCGACACCTTTTGAGCGAATAAGCTTGACCACTTGCACAATCTTGCTCAGCAGCTCTGCGGGCATATTGTTAAACAAAAGGTGAGCCTCGTCAAAGAAAAAGACGAACTTAGGTTTTTCGAGGTCGCCCACCTCGGGCAGCGTGTCGAAAAGGTCGCTCAGCATCCAAAGCAAAAACATCGCATAAATCTGCGGGCTTTGGATGAGCTTTGCAGCATTGAGTACGTTTACATATCCACGTCCCTGATCATCACAGGCAAACCAATCGTTCAAGTCGAGTGCCGGTTCGCCAAAAAATACGTCTCCCCCTTGGTCTTCGACCGCGATGAGCGCACGCAATATAGCGCCGACCGACTGCGAGGAGACTTTACCATAGGTAGTGGTATATTCGGCAGCGTGCTCGGAGACGTAGTTGAGCATCGCTCGCAAGTCTTTGAGGTCGATGAGCAGCATTTGCTTGTCATCGGCGATGCGAAAAACGATGTTGAGCACGCCTTCTTGCACATCGGTTAAGCCAAGCAGCCGCGAAAGCAGCGTCGGTCCCATATCTGAAACCGTGATACGCACCGGGCATCCGCGCTCACCAAACATGTCCCAAAAACGCGTGGGGCATCCGGTATAACTCCAGTTCTCGATACCGAAACGCGCGATACGCTCCTGCATAGACTCACTGTCTGTACCGGGTGCACACATGCCGGTGACGTCGCCTTTGACGTCAGCCATAAATACCGGCACACCAGCTTGCGAAAAGCCTTCGGCCATGAGTTTGAGCGTGACGGTTTTGCCAGTGCCTGAAGCACCTGCGATAATACCGTGGCGATTTGCCTGGTTGAGCAAAAGATAGCAGGGGTTTTCGCCTTGAGCCATCCAGATTTTGTTATCGAGCAGCATGTGTCCTCCTTGTGTTTGGGCTTTAAGCGTGCGCGGATATTATAGCGCATGCGATATTTCGCTGCTAGATGAGGCAGAAAGTGAGCGAGATGTGGGCTAGGATAAAACCGATAGCAGGATGAGCTGGGCTTTAATTTGCGAAAGATCCTTGACGGTACCTGTGCGTTTTGATGCTTATCTCAAAGACGAGTCAAAAGTCTATAACATTGAAATGCAAACCTACATGGAGCCTAAGCTCGGCAAACGCTTTCGTTACTACCAATCCCTCATGGATGCAGACTTACTTAAAGTTGGTGATGACTATAATGAGCTACCCGAAAGCTATAAACTTATCGTAATGCTCAGAGCAGAAACGCTACAAAGCCAAGCCCTTATTGAAAGTATGGCAATTCCTTGGGATATCTTCGTGCGTATCCTCAAGTCCCATAAACCAATAATGTGAACAATCGGCCAAGACGATATGCTGCCCAAATTGCAACTCATAGGTACTCGCCGCGCCAGGCGCCATACTGTCATACATAACCGCACCGTCCTTGTTTTTCACGACGGTGCCGTTAGTTGAGTGCAAATCCTTCAGTACCCAACGTCCATCGCAGACGCTAATCGTGCAGTGCTCGCGCGAGACATTATCGTGAGCATCTATAGCATCACAATCGAAATACCTGCCTATCGTAAACACTTCAGAGCCACTAAGCATCCATACGCCGCCAAGCGCACAGCTGCTTGCATCGCACATAGCAAAAAGCGCAGCACATGACGCATACGGGTGTGCGCACATGTCGCTCTCGTCAGGTACAAAAAAAGAAGCCTCTTCAACGAAGCCATACATGATATCGCTATCAAGGTGTCCGCGTGTCATTAGTTCTAACATCGACGACACCAACACGCCAAAGCGCTCATTCGCCTCAAGCGGAGCCGCGACTACACCTTTTATGAATATCTCCATTTCTGAGCAGGCTCGCACGAGATTAAACTCACGCCCTGAGTCAAACTCATTGATAAGCCCCGCGCGTACTCCTGGCCAGATTAAACTCACCGTAGCGTCTAGCAGCTCCTCTGGGGTAAGGTCGGATTTGTTCAAGCATTCTTCGTAGAGCCAGTTTGCTGCCTCTTGAAAAACGAGATGGTCAAACGTATAGCGCTCTTTAAAATCTGCAACGTAGCGCGCAGAATGCACAATGCGCGAGAGCATAGAAGCAGTGGACTTTCTAATGCGCGGGTTGTCGTGGTTGATATAGCGCCCTAGCATACCAAGATGCGCATAAAGTATCTTGTAGTTAACCTCGCCGTCAGTAATCGCAGAGATATATTCGGCGAAATAGTACAACGCCGTATGCCAACCCGCAGACTTACCACTGCGATTAAAGACTGTATAACCTTGAAGACGCACCATAAGTGAGTTCGCCACCCTAACAAGCTAGATACACATCAAAGCTGCTGGCAACATTGTTGATTTCTTCAATTTTACCCGAGCTAAATTCAGCGGCAAACGCGTCGCATCTATCCCAAACATTATTAAATATCTCATGAATTTGCTCATGGGTCGTGCCTTGTATGTCCATGACCTTGCGGTAGTACTCTGATATATTGTTTTGATAGTTAGTTATAGTCAGTCCACCATACATCCCCTCAAATCGATACCACATATCCCAATGACTTATATCATAAAATGGTTCTGAATTGATTTCGTCAATAGTCCTAAGCAGCTCAGCCTTTTTTGCATAGGTAAAATCTCGTACACGCTCTGATGAGGCTTGTTTTTGCGCTGACTTATATCTGCGATTTTGAGCAACAGCATTCAGACCCAAAAGTGCACAAACCTTTATCACATTGATATGATCTTGCAGCAAAAGCTCGAACAAAAGCTTATACATTATATTTTTACCATCGTCAAAAAAGCCCGAAGCCTCTAACATCTCATACAGCTGTTCTAGCAGTACTTTACGGTCTGGGTAAGCTTCAAAATAAAGCAAAAATAAAGCGATAATCTCTGCGCTTGACTCATCTGCAAGTATTTCTTCTAGCGTTTTTCCTTTAGAGCCAAGTAAAGCATCGAGAATTTTTCCAATAAAAGGAGCTATCTTTTCCATATCTTCGGAAGGCACATTGTAAATAAGATATATCATAAATTTCTCAATTTCACGGGAAAGCCCTGACTGCTCGCCCGGAACAAATTGCCACTTGCCATCAATATTAGTAAAGAATGCTTGCATATAGTGGTTATACATGAAGCCCTCTCCCTGTTCATAAAAGTAATCGCCATGCTCAATGTAGATTTTCTTAAAAGAGTCAGGTGTTACGAACAGAGGATTAACATAATCATCTCCAACACAATAACAGGTAATCTTCCCGCTGTTTTTTTCTATCTGCTTTAGGTACTTTATTAAAAACTTAAACCCAAACCCTTCCCCATCAAAGGCAACACAACGGTCAACATCATCATTAACCACACTCACATACATTGCTTTGTTGCCACCGTTAGAATGACCCGTCACTATCATGTCTCCGCCGTCTTGCCCATAGCGCACTTTGCAATACTCAAAGTAATCATTAGCAGCTTGTTGAGGTTCGGTATCAGATTCACTTGCGCCTAATGCGTTGGTGTACCACTCAGAATTAGTTGCATCGCCATCAATATACTCGCCCGTACCGGTACCTTGATACACTACGATGACGTCTTTGGTACTAGGGTCCTTAAAACACATCGCACCCGATCCGCGTTTGTTGTAGGAGTCGATGTCAACTAAAACAAGGTTACACATTTCGGGATCATTGAGCACGGCATCTATCAGACTATTTACTGTGTCGCTCTCGCTCTTATAACCTTTCAATATTTCCTCTAGGGTCTTTCCAACATTACCCTCTTTAAAAAGGCCACTCTCATACATAAGAGTATTGAGTAGAGCGAGCTCTTCATCTGTTAGTGCCATATCTGCTCCCAATTACTATACTCGATGCGCTTCCACTTGACGCAAGGAAGCAAATCTTTTGCTACAGAGTCGATATGCTCGTTTTTAACCGCGTCGTCTCCTATCTCTGCCGTTAACTCGCCTCCTACATGATCTAGGTTATAAACGCAAGCAAAAGTTACCTCAAGCGCTACGTCTTTGGCACT
>CAYNWQ010000149.1:0-4339 GCA_964400955.1 uncultured Gordonibacter sp.
GTCGCTTCCGTCGCCGCCACATACACCCTCGTGGTCGCTTCCGTCGCCGCCACATACACCCTCGTGGTCGCTTCCGTCGCCGCCACATGCACCCTCGTGGTCGCTTCCGTCGCAGCCACGTACGCAATCAGCATCGCATACAGCACGACTCTCGACGAGAAACTCCAGATAGGCGCCCAGGTCACGCTCGTAAGCTTCCACAGTGCGCGGCGAAGAACCCCGCTCTATACGCAGATAGGACAGGTATTCTTTTAGCAGCTCATCCACCTAATTTTTTTCCTCGCTTATTCCTAGTGTTTTCCTAGTATTTTCTTCGCCTGTTTCTAGTATTTTCCTAGCGATTTCCTAGTCTTTTGCTCGCCTAATTCTGGTATTTTTTCGCCGAGATCAAGTCCTTTCCCAATCTTTTGCTCACCTATTCCTAGTATTTTCCTAGCAATTTCCTAGTCTTTTGCTCGCCTAATTCTGGTATTTTTCGCCGAGATCTAGCTTTCCCGGTCTTTTTAAATGCGCAGCAAATTGACGGCATACAAGCATAGCACCTCGGTATAGCTAGTGTTTACGACAAGCGAGCGCAGCGGCCATAAAATCACGGAAAAGCGGATGCGGGCGCGTCGGACGACTCTTGAATTCGGGGTGACCCTGGCTCGCGACAAACCACGGATGGTCCGCAAGCTCTATCATTTCAGTGAGGCGCTCATCGGGCGAAGTACCAGAAATCACCAAGCCTGCTTGCACGAGTTGCGTGCGATAAGCATTATTGACCTCGTAACGATGGCGGTGACGCTCATATATTATTTCTTGTCCGTATGCCTTCATTGCACGCGTATCCGGTGCCACTTTGCACGGATAAGCGCCGAGGCGCATCGTGCCACCTTTGTCTTCGACGTCTTCTTGCTCAGGCATCAAATCAATGACCGGATAAGCTGCCTGTGCATCAAACTCTGCAGAGGTTGCACCCTCTAGGCCTGCCACGTGGCGGGCAAACTCGCATACCGCCGCCTGCAAGCCAAGACAAATACCCAGGTAAGGCACCTTGTTTTCGCGTGCATAGCGCGCGGCAGCAATCTTTCCTTCGAAAGCACGGCCACCAAAACCACCGGGTACCAAAATGCCATCCATACCACCTAGGACCTCAGCGGCATTTTCATCGGTTAACTCTTCGCCATCTACCAAGTGAATATGCGCATCGCAATGATGAAAAACTCCCGCATGATGTAGAGCTTCAATGACGGAAAGGTATGCATCAGGCAGACTCACGTATTTTCCTACCACTGCGATATCAGCCTCACAATCGCAATGAGCTTGCGCATCTAAAAATGCCCGCAAAGGTGCAAGGTCTGCCGTATGCGGCTCAAGACCGAGGCGCGAAAGCACCGCCGTATCAAAACCTTGCGCGTAAAGATTGAGGGGAACCTCATAGATAGAAGGGCTGTCGCTGCAGGAGAGCACCTCTTCAGGACGTACATCGCAGAAAAGTGCAATCTTTTCGCGTGTCTTGTCTGTAATCTCGTGATCGGAGCGACAAACGATAAAGTCAGGCTGCACACCAAGGGAACGCAGTTCTTTGACCGAATGTTGTGTCGGCTTGGTTTTTACTTCGTGAGCTGCAGCGATGTAAGGCACAAGCGTCACGTGTACGAAAAGCACGTCTCCGAAAGGTTTTTCTTTTTTAAACTGGCGCGCCGCCTCGATAAACGGCTGTGATTCGATGTCACCTATCGTGCCACCAATCTCTGAAATAACGATGTCGGCACCCGACTGATCAGCGATACGACGCAAGCGTTCTTTGATTGCTTCGGTTACATGAGGGATAACCTGCACGGTACCGCCAAGAAAGTCTCCCCTACGTTCGCGTGCAATGAGGCTTTGATAGATGGAGCCTTGTGTGAAGTTGGATTCACGCGAGAGATTTTCGTCGATAAAGCGCTCATAATGCCCAAGGTCTAAGTCGCCTTCATGTCCGTCTTCGGTGACAAACACTTCACCGTGCTGAAAAGGACTCATCGTACCAGGATCCACATTGAGATAGGGATCCATTTTCTGCATGGTCACTTTGTATCCGCGCGATTTGAGCAGATGTCCAAGCGACGCTGCGGTTATGCCTTTTCCAAGAGAAGAAACTACGCCACCCGTAACGAAGATGTGTTTTGCCATGTGTTTTACCTTTCGCCGTACCTCATGTGCCTTGATATGCCTGCGCTCAGTCCCGCGCGCATTCGCGTGCAAGTCCATAAAAAAAAGCGCCCGCGAAACGCAATAATTGTCGTTTCACAAACGCTTGATTATTTTAATGCAGGCCTTTTGAGTGCGCACGGTACAAACGCATGAATTAACAAAGGCGTAACGTCACCGTACACACTTTTTCTCTTTTAAAAAAGAAAGAATACGGTTACCAATGCAAATCGAACATTGAACGAAGAAAAATGAACAGACCTCGAACCCTTGCTCAAACCCCGTTCAGCTACACGTTAAATTTGAAATGCATCACGTCGCCATCTTGTACGACGTAGTCTTTACCCTCTTGGCGCAGCTTACCTGCATCGCGACATCCTTTTTCGCCACCGAGTGCAACATAGTCTTCATATGACGCAGTCTCTGCTTTGATAAACCCACGCTCGAAGTCGCTATGTATCACGCCTGCTGCCTGCGGAGCTTTTGCTCCAATAGGGATAGTCCACGCGCGCGTCTCGGTCTCACCACTTGTAAAATAGCTCTGCAACCCGAGCAAGCGATATGCCTCGCGCACAAGACGCGCAAGTCCGCTCTCGGCAAGTCCTAGCGCTTCGAGATATTCTTTAGCTTCTGCAGGGTCAACTTCTGCGAGCTCCGCCACGTCTGCTTCGACCTTTGCCGAAATAGGCACGGGCGTACAGCCGTCAATTTCGGGAAGCGTAGCATCAAGTGCATCCTCATCGACATTTGCCACGTAAAGCATTGGCTTCATGGTAAGCAGGTGCAAATCATAGAGTGCCTGTGTATCTTCTTCGCTCAAGTCGAGCGTACGCGCACGATGTCCCTCGTTAAGTCCCGCTAAGACACGCTTTACTACCTCAAGTTTGTGCGCACCTGCCTTGTCGCGTTTCGCTTCTTTTTCTAAGCGCGGCAGTGCGCGCTCAAGTGTGGCCATATCGGCTAAGATAAGCTCAGTTTTGATGGTATCAACATCGCTTTGCGCATCCACGCGTCCTGCCACATGCACCACATCGGGGTCGCTAAAGAAACGCACAACCTCGCATATCGCATCGGTTTCACGTATGTTAGCGAGAAACTGATTTCCAAGCCCCTCGCCTTTGCTCGCGCCCGCAACAAGGCCTGCGATGTCGACAAACTCAACCGTCGCCGGCACGATACGCGCAGGATTGTCAATAGCGGCAAGCGCATCAAGACGCGCGTCAGGCACCGGCACTATACCCACATTTGGCTCGATAGTTGCAAAGGGATAATTGGCAGCAAGGCCACCTTTGTTAGTGAGCGCAGTAAACAACGTAGACTTGCCCACATTTGGCAAACCAACAATACCAATGGAAAGCGACATCTCTTCTACTTCCTTTTCATAAGCGAAAACAAAAAAACGCCCGGGCACATCTATGCCCGGGCGTCTATCTTAACCTACATTACAAACAAACCGAATTGCGCAGCGACGTATGCTACCAAAATCACCACAGTAAGCACCGGCGCGACGTATTTCACCATGATAATCCAAGGTTTTTCGAGTCTAAAGGGCGAAGACTCGCGAATCTCGTCCACAATCTCTTTTGGCTTGATAATCCAGCCCACAAACACGCAGGTAAGCAAAGCAACGATAGGCATGATGACCGAGTTGGAAATAAAGTCAAAGAAGTCAAGCAAGGTCGAACCCTCACCTAGAGGCTGAATCATCGATAAGTGATTGTAACCAAGGTTTACGAAAATACCCGCTGCAACTACCACGATGATAACCGTAATGAGCGACTTTTTGCGTGACCAACCAGCACCGTCTTGGATGATAGAGGTGCAGGTCTCTGTGAGAGAAATAGCACTCGTAAGTGCCGCAAAAAGCACCAGTACGAAAAAGACAAAGCCGATAATAGTAGCTGCGCCACCCATATCGGAAAATATTTGCGGCAAGATGACAAACATAAGCGACGGACCAGATTTGGCAGCAACCGCATCTCCTGAGCCAAGCGCTACAAAAGCAGCCGGCACAATCATGAGACCAGCGATAAGAGAAACGCCTAGGTCAAAACCCGCAATGCGCGTAACTGATGAGGTGAGGCATTCCTTTTTCGCAAGGTAGCTACCATAGGTAATCATAATACCCATAGCAAGCGAGAGGCTATAAAACATTTGCCCCAAG
>CAYNWQ010000150.1:0-4324 GCA_964400955.1 uncultured Gordonibacter sp.
CACAAGCTCCACCAGCACAAGCACAAGCACAAGCGCAAATGCAGGTGAAGCCGCATGACGCGCCGCAATATCGAGCTCATACTTTTGTGCGTCGCGACGCCACTCGTCATACTGCCTTTCGTCATGCTTGCCCTCAACGAGGGCGAGACACTCGGGCTTAAAACGCTTGGCGTACCGGCAGGTCTTTTCGTGGCTTTTGCGCTCGCGCATCTGTCGGTGCGCAAATGGGCACCTGATGCAGACCCAGCGATACTGCCCATAGTCTTTGCGCTTTCGGGTATAGGCATAGCTTTTGTGACACGCCTTGCACCTGACCTCGCAACACGCCAAGTCATATGGCTCTTTTTAGGCATTGCCTGCATGATTTTGGTGTTGGCATTTGTGCGCAACGTCGAAAAACTCGCCAACTACAAATATACCCTTTTGCTCTTAGGCATTGTCCTTTTGCTCTCGCCAATGCTGCCTTTCATCGGACACGAAGAATACGGCAGCCGTATCTGGCTCGAGATTGGTTCGTTTTCGTTTCAACCAGGCGAGCTTGCAAAAATATGCATCGTGCTTTTCCTCGCTGGTTACCTCGCGCAAAACCGCGAGATGCTCTCAGTTTTTACGTGGCGCATAGGACCTTTCCGCCTGCCTGATATCCGCACGCTTTTGCCTCTGTTGGTCATGTGGCTCATAGCGATGCTCATCATCATTTTCGAAAAAGACTTAGGCAGCGCGCTCGTCCTCTTTTTCCTGTTTTTGGCTATGCTCTACATCACCTCAGGGAAAAAGTTTTACCTTGTCATAGGCCTTGGGCTCGCAGCCATCGCTGCGGTGGGACTTTACTTTCTTTTCTCGCATGTGCAGGCGCGTGTAGACATCTGGCTCGATCCTTTTGCAGACGCATCAGGTTCAGGCTATCAGCTCGTACAGTCACTGTACTCTCTCGCTGATGGCGGGCTTTTTGGCACTGGCATCGGACGTGGGCTCGCAGAAAATATCCCGGTAGTCGAAAGCGACTTTATCTTTGTCGCCATCGCCGAAGAGACCGGGCTTTTGGGTGCATCCGGCGTGCTTTTGCTCTACCTTTGCCTCTCTATCAGGGGATTTGTAACCGCCGCACGCGCGAAAAGCGACGTCAGCTCACTCATCGCCGTTGGCCTCACCTCCACTATCGTATTGCAGGCATTCATCATCGTTGGTGGCGTGACGCGCCTTATCCCGCTGACTGGTATTACGCTACCCTTTATCAGCCAAGGCGGTTCGTCTTTGCTGGCAAGCTTTATCGGTATCGGTCTTTTGCTGCGCTCGGGTGATGAAGGCACCGGCGTAGGCTCCGAGATTGCAAACGCCACCAAGACGCAAAGCTCAAACAGCGTCCTTGGCCGCGTGTCTTTGGGCAAGCGCCTTACGCACGGCATGCTGATATTTTCTGTGATGTTTGCCATACTTGTGGCCAATCTCACACTCATCATGGTGGTACAAGCCAACGAGTACCAAAACATGTCGGGCAACAACCACACGATAGCGAAAGAGTCTAAAACCGAACGCGGCACCATCTCCACTTACGATGGCACCATACTCGCGCAAAGCGTGCAAAACTCAGACGGCACGTATTCGCGCGTATACCCAGCTGGCACGCTGGCTTCTCATATTGTGGGATACGCCTCAACCCAATATGGCACCAGTGGCATAGAGGCAGCTTATAACGACACGCTCAAAGGCCAGCAAAATTTCGCAAGTTGGACCGATGTCGTCAACTACCTCGCAGGCATCAATACCCCCGGAAACGACGTGGTACTCACGCTTAACTCAACCATACAGCAAGCGGCGCAAGATGCTCTCGAGGGCGAAACAGGCGCCTGCGTTGTCATGGATCCCGAAACTGGCGCTGTGCTCACGCTCGCTTCCTCGCCCACCTACGACGCCGCCGACATCGAAGACGTCATCGCAACTGCTTCGACCTCGAGTGACTCAAGCAACACGAGCGCTCTTTACAACCGCGCAACTCAAGCGCTCTATGCTCCCGGTTCTACCTTTAAGATGGTCACGCTTGCAACAGCGCTTGACAACGGCACCGCAAGCGAAGAGTCGCTTTTTGACTCTCCGGGCGAGATGGAGATAGGAAACGCCAGCATCACAAACGCCAAAGACATAGGGTATGGCACCATTTCTCTTTCGCGTGCAACCGAAGTTTCTTCAAATACCGTATATGGCCAGCTCGGCGTGCAGTTAGGCGCGCAAACGCTCGTCAGCGGCGCCGAAAAATTTGGCTTTAACAAAGAGATAGACTTTGACTTGCCTCTTGCGACGTCCCTCATGCCTGACCCCGACGAAATGACCGAATGGGAAACCGCCTGGGCTGCAGCAGGAGAACCAGTTGGAGAACACGACAGCCCCGCAGGTCCTCAAGCCACAGTGCTGCAGATGGCTATGGTGGGTTGCGCTATCGCTAACGATGGCACCATCATGCAGCCCTATCTCGTTGATGGCATCTACAACGCCAACGGCGAGCGCAGCTATACTGGCACACCCAAAAAGCTCATGCAAGCCGTCAGCGAAACTATCGCTAACCGCGTGAAAGAAGTGCTCAAGGGCGTGGTGGAAAACGGCACCGGTAGCGCCGCTGCTGTAAGCGGCACCACTGTCGCTGGCAAGACCGGTACCTCAGAGCGCGGCGACGGCACCATCAACAGTTGGTTTGTCGGCATGGCGCCTGCAGATAACCCGAGTGTGGTGGTAGCTATCGTCATAGAGCAGGGCGAGTCAGGCGAAGGTGCTCAAAAAGCCCAGAATGTGTTAAAAACTGCGCTTGAAGTGCAAGGAGCGCTGTAAATGATGTATGCTTATAAAACTCAACACATGTGATGTAAAAGGAGCAAAAACGTGACAGAATCCATGAAAGGCAGAATTCTCAGTAATCGCTATCAGATAACTGAACGCATAGGTATAGGCGGTATGGCTGAAGTATACCGCGCGCAAGACAATGTGTTAGGACGCCTGGTCGCAGTAAAGGTAATGCTGCCGCAATATGCCGCTGACCCCAATTTCACCAAACGTTTTCGCCAGGAAGCTGCTGCTGCAGCCAACCTGCAAAACCCCTACATTGTAAACGTCTATGACTGGGGTCAAGACGATGGCACGTACTATATCGTCATGGAATTTGTACGTGGCAGCGACCTTAAGACCGCCATCCTACAACGTGGCGCTATCAATCAGCGCAAAGTCGCCGAGATAGGTTCTCAAGTTTGCCAAGCTCTCTCAGTTGCGCACCATCAAGATATCATCCACCGCGACATAAAGCCACAAAACATCATGGTGCAACCCGACGGCAACGTTAAAGTCATGGACTTTGGCATTGCGCGCGCAAAAAATTCGGTCATGACACAGACGTCTTCGGTGCTCGGCACTGCCCACTATATCTCCCCTGAGCAGGCACAAGGCAAAGAGCTCACCGCAGCGAGCGATATTTATTCGCTCGGCATCGTACTCTATGAAGCAGCCACCGGACAGCTCCCCTTTGACGGACCTGACGCAGTCAGTGTCGCCATGCAGCAGGTAAACGATTTGCCCATGCCGCCGTCAAGCGTAAAAGCTGACATCGACCCGGGTCTTGAAACCATCATTATGAAAGCTATGGCGAAGCGTCCGTGCGATCGTTTTGCAACAGCAAATGACATGCGCCTTGCGCTGAACGATTATCTCGCCGGGCGCCCAGTCAATATCGGCTCGAGCTTTGACAGCGCAAAAACTTCTGTTATCGGTGGCCCTGTAGCTGCAGGGCTTGCAGGCGCTGGCATTGCCGCAGGTGCTGCAGGGCGTGCTAGTGCAGACAGCACACAGGTCATGCCAGCAGCTGCCATAAATAGCGTAAACCCCGCAGGTAGTTCTAACTATCGCGCGGGTGGCACGGGCGCAAACGGTAAAAACTTTAACAGCGACGAGGAAGCGGCAGCAAAGAAAAAACGTACGATTGCAATTGTTGCAAGCATCGTTGCAGCACTTGTTATCGTAGGTGTCATTATATTTGCTGTCGTAAGTGGAAACTCAGGCACCGGAGACCCCATACCTGACGTCGTAGGTATGACGCAAGATGAGGCCATAAAGACACTTGAAGATGCCGGCTTTGAGATAGGCAATATCAACAGCGCTTACGACGATAAAGTCGAGTCTGGCAAAGTAATCAGTCAAGACCCGGCGGCCAACCAAAAACGCGAGGCAAAGACAAAAGTCAATCTTGTTATTTCTCAAGGTCAAGAGCAAGTCACCGTGCCTGACTTGACCAACATGACCGCCGAAGAAGCGCGCGAAGCCTTAAAGAAACTCGAGTTGGTGCCTT
>CAYNWQ010000151.1:0-4270 GCA_964400955.1 uncultured Gordonibacter sp.
CTCGTTATCAACACGGTACAGCTTGGTGCAACGGTAGACTATGGCATCTTGCTCACGCATCGCTATCTCTTCCATCGGCAAAGTTGTCTGCCTAGACATGCTATCGCACGCGCGCTTGGCGACGCATTTCCTTCGCTTATCATCTCTGCGGGCATTTTGGCGACCGCTGGCTTTGCACTTTCGGCGACTTCGTCGCTTATCGCGGTGGCTAGCCTAGGTGCGTTGCTTGGTCGCGGCGCGTTGATATCTTTGGCGCTTGTAACGTGCTTTTTACCAGGGCTTTTGGTATATCTCGACGGGTTTATCCGCCGCACTACTCTGCACGCAGACTTTTACCAGCTAACCAAATCATCTAACTCAGATACACGGGGGCAGTCGTGTGCTGTCGCGCCGACTAAAAAACCCGGTGCAGTCAAAAAGGAGACAAAAAGATGAAACATCGCTTTGCTCGACCCATGATGGTAGGCGCGCTCGTTGTTGCACTTTGTGTCGTGTGTGTGCCTTGTGCGCTCGTGCGCGCGCAGGCAGTGCAAGATGCGAAAGCTACCACGGCAAACTCTGCAGCAACAAATTCCTTGCCAGCGCAAACGGCTACCTACGACAAACAAGAGACCGTCTATGCGTCCCTTGATGCAACGGGTAAGTCTTGTGCGGTTTATGTCGTCAATCGCTTTGACGTCGAAAACGCTGGCGTGGTTGTTGATGGCGGCAGTTATACCACCACCAAAAACCTCACCAACGAAAACGAACTTACTACCACCTCAGATGCAGTCTCTTTCGAGGCGGGCGAGGGTACGTTTTTTTATCAGGGTAATGCGCGTACTTTGACGCTACCGTGGGATATCAAGATAAGCTATACCCTTGATGGCAAAGATATCTCGGCTGACAAACTCGCGGGCGCGACAGGCAAGCTGGGTATACATATCGAGACCTCACAAAACACCGACATCTCACAAAACACCGACATCTCGCAAAATGCCGAGACCTCACAAAACACCGACATCTCGCAAAATGCTGACACCTCGCAAAATACTGCAAGCGACGCATCGTTTTACGAGAGCTATATGCTGCAGCTCACGTTTACGCTTAATGGAGAATGTACGCGCAACATAGAGGCAGCTGGCGCAACTATCGCCGCTTCGGGACAAGACTGGACGGTGGCTTTTACGGCGCTGCCTGGTAGTGACGGCTCTTTTGATCTCAGCGCGCAAGTGGAAAATTTCTCTATGGATGGCGCACAAATTGCTGCTCTGCCTTACACGTCTGTTGTCGATGTGCCCGATACGTCAAGTCTGACGGATGAGATGGATACACTTACGGGTGCAGTTGATGAGCTGTCGAGTGGCGCTTCGTCTCTTGCAAGTGGAGCAGACGAGCTTGCAAGTGGTGCTTCCTCTCTTGCGAGTGGGTCGAGCGATTTTGGCGCGGGGCTTGACACGATTGCAGGTTCGTCTTCGAACTTGGTGACAGGATCGCAAACTATAAATTCTTCTCTGGCGACTATCGCGAGCGCGCTAAAAAATCTCGACACGTCTTCGCTTGAAAATATCCCTGCGCTTTCTGCAAACTTGCGACAGATTGCAAGCGCGCTTACTGCTACCGCTGAAAGTACAACCGATGCGAGCACTCAGGCATCGCTCAGTGCGCAGGCGGCCTCCCTTAACGCTATAGCTGATGCGCTCGATAGTTCGCTTGATACGGAGTCTTTGTCGGGTTTATCTGAGCTAACGCAAGGACTTACGAGTCTCGCGGACAACTATGAGAGTTTTCATGCGGGGCTTACCGCCTACACAAACGGCGTAGATCAACTGTCGCAAAGTTATGATGCGCTTGATAGCGGCGTGTCTTCTCTTGCGACGGGGGCGAACACGTACGCGCAAGGCGTAGACACGTATGCACAAGGCATGACCACTTTTGACGAAAGCCTTGACGAGTTGCCGACCATCATGAATGAACGTATCGACGAACTCATGAGCGACTATACCTTCCCCGAGTTTGACCCGATTTCTTTTACTTCTGCTGACAACAAAAATACGACAGCAGTGCAGTTTGTTATGACGACGCCTGCAATCAGCGCGCCTGAGGTTACAGAAGAGCAACCCGAGGAAGAAGGCAGCGAAACTATCTGGGATAGGTTTGTAGCGCTTTTCTTGGACTAACGGAAAGGACAGCAATGTATGGCATAAAGACAGAAGCGCATTTCGATGCAGCACATTTTCTCACTGACTATCACGGCAAATGCGAAAATCTACACGGACACCGCTGGCGTGTGGTAGTGTATCTCAGCACGAAAGACCTGCAAAAGGAAGGCAACATGCGCGACATGGTGCTTGATTTTGGTGTGTTTAAGCGTGTGGTGCGTGATCTGGCAGAAGAGTTCGACCATACGTTTTTGGTGGAGGAAGGTTCGCTCAAACCTGAGACGGTGAGTGCGCTTGAGGGTGAAGGATTTACGCTTACGTTTTTGCCTTTTCGTACCACGTCAGAAAATCTCGCACGCTACTTTGCAGAGCAACTTATACAAAGTGGCTTTCCTATCGCGCAGATAGAGATGTATGAAACTCCTAACAACTGCGCCATCTGGCGCGCGTAGGCGTTATTTGTCGCTCGCGTTTTTGGTCGTCGGATATCTTGGCGTGTAAGTGGATCATAGGCTAGCAAATATAAATCGAACACAGCAAGCTTAAGTGCAACTAATAGACAATCTTGCTTAATAGAGGTTATCATTTTTGGCCGAATTTCTGTAACGTTGCTTCATTTTAATTTATATACCGTATTGCTTATCATCGGTTTAAAATATATACTATCAAATATATTATTATCCCACTCTAGGAGGCTTCTATGGAGGCGATCTATCCAGTAACGGCATTACAGAAACAGCAAGGCGAGGTAAAAAAAGCGGCTCAAGAGGGTCTTGTCCGTATAACCGAAAACGGCAAAGGGGCTTATGTTTTTTGCTCGGAAGATGTATTTGAAAGGCTTCTTAATCAGGCTGCAGAGGATGCGGCGGCCGAGGCTCGGATGCGGTTCATAATAAGTCGTGGTCGAGCGGATATTGCGGCGGGTCGTGTTTATGAGGGTACTGAGGCAGCAATGCAGGCAGTCGAGCAGAAAATACTTGTCAACCATGCCTAGTCTTATATACACCGAAGGATTTGTGGATGATATGGCTCAAGTTGAGTTTGCAAGCAAACGCCAAGAAATCTTTCGCTATACGGACTTGCTTTCTGAGTTTCCTGAGCTTGGTTCGCGCAATGTTGCGAAGTCGATTGTTGAGACCTATGGGGACTTCGTTCGCAAACTTGTTGTGAAGCCGTTCCTTATTATTTACGAATACCGCGCAGACGAAGATACTGTCTATATTCTTGGTCTCGACCATCAAAGAGCTGCTTGGTAAATGATAGTCGGGGTTTTAATGTGCCGGGCAAGTGGCACTCGCGGGTGGTGTGACGCTTTTTGTCAGATGTGATATTCGATGCGTCGATAGTCCAAAAAAGCACAAGACTCTAGGGTGAGTCGTGTTATAATGTACAATGCGAACTAATGTACGTAAAAATAAGCGATTTGCTAGTCGCTTTGAGTGTTGCTGTAGAGGAGGTAGAGGTAAGTGGGCGAGTGCGCTAATGATACACGCACCCAAGAGCGCATCTATATTGCCATTGACCTAAAATCTTTCTATGCCTCCGTGGAGTGCCGCGAGCGCGGGCTTGACCCGCTTGATACCAATCTTGTCGTGGCTGACGAAGCTCGCACTGACAAAACCATTTGTCTTGCGGTGTCCCCGTCGCTTAAAAGCTATGGCGTTTCCGGGCGTGCGCGTCTTTTTGAAGCAAAGCAGCGCGTGCGCGAAGTAAATGAACAGCGACGCCGCCTGGCACCTGGTCGCGCTTTTACGGGCTCGTCGGTTATCTTTTCTGAGCTCAAGAAAAACTCCGCCCTTGAGCTTGACTTTATCGCAGCGCGCCCTCGTATGGCGCTTTACATGGATTATTCGACGCGCATCTATCAAATCTATCTGAAATACATCGCGCCTGAAGACATCGTGGTGTATTCGGTTGACGAGGTGTTTATCGATGCAACAAATTACTTGCGTATCGCAAAGCTCTCTGCCCATGCGCTTGCCATGAAAATCATACTCGACGTGCTTGAACAGACGGGCATCACCGCGACGGCTGGCATAGGCACCAATCTTTTTTTAAGCAAAGTTGCGATGGACATAGTGGCAAAGCACATACCCGCAGATGAAAATGGCGTGCGCATTGCCGAGCTT
>CAYNWQ010000152.1:0-4263 GCA_964400955.1 uncultured Gordonibacter sp.
ATCCTTGTCCTTGTGGGTATTTAGGAGACAAAGAGAGAGTGTGTAATTGTACACTGCCGCAAATACGAAATTATCAAGGACGTATAGGGGGCCCATTAATGGATCGCATTGATTTACATCTTGATGTGGGGCGCGCCTTGCCACATGAAGTTATGGGCACAGGTACAGGAACGAGCTCAGAGGTGCTGCGCACAGGTGTGTTGTGTGCACGTGAGTATGCCTCTTGGCGTAAAAGCAAAGATGAGCTTGAGTTTGGTACTGAGTGCACATCTTCTTCGGTTGATTTGGTGCGTACATCTAGGCTATCTGAGTCTGATGAGGCTTTTCTTGAAAAAATGGCATGCGTTCATCATATGAGTGGACGAGCGATTATGCGCACGCTTGGTGTAGCAAGGACTATTGCAGACATAGCGGAGTCACTCTCGGTCAAAAAGACTCATCTCTGTGAGGCTTTAGGTTTTCGATTGCGAGAGGGTGTAGGTTCATGAAAGCACGACATTATACAGGCTCACGTCTGAGGGGACCACGCTTCGAGCTAATTTATGGAAAGCCTGGTTTTCCCGATGCGCTAAGTAAGATACCTAACCCTCCAAAAGTGCTCTATGGCATAGGGGACGCGTCTGCACTTAAAGAGGGTATAGCTATTGTTGGCGCGCGCAAGGCGACACCTTATGGTAGGGGATGTGCACGCCGATTTGCTGGGGCAGCGGCTGAGAGAGGCATAGTCATTATTTCAGGAGGGGCTCGGGGGTGTGACGCGCAAGCTCACAGAGCTGCACTTGACGCAGGAGGCATAACAGTTGCTTTTCTAGGTGGAGGGTGTGACGAAATATATCCTGCCGAACATCTTGGACTATTTCAGGACATCATTGATGCGCAGGGTGCGGTGGTGTCTGAGTATCCATGGGAGCATCCTCCTATGCCTTACGGTTTTCGTTTGCGCAACCGCCTTATTGCGGGACTTGCCCGAGCTACGCTCATCGTCGAAGCTGGTCTTCCTTCAGGCACTTTTTCTACCGCCGATGAAGCTTTAGGTGCAGGAAAAGAAGTCCTTGTTGTGCCGGGTGCTATAACAAGTGCTTCTTCGCGAGGGGCAAATCGCTTACTATATCAAGGGGCGATACCTATCGTGGATGATGAATCGTTTCAAGATGTACTCTTTTCTTTATTTGGCTTGCTTAAACAAGAAACTATGCATCATGATGGAAAAGACGCAGAATCTCGTCGTGGAGGTAATCAAGCACAGACGCCTGAAAACGAAATCATACGTGCCCTACAAGCTGAACCAATGCACCTTGAGCGTCTATTTGAGCTTGCAAGCCAGATGCATCCAGGTGCGACTTCATCTGAGTGGCTCATGGAGCAGCTTGCAGATGCTGAGATGAAAGGTGTTATTACGCGTTATCCCGATGGGCGCTATGGACCTCAGTTAAAAGCTTAGCTCCTAGATTTTTCGCAGATGTTTGAACTCGCATCTACGCATAGCGCGCAGGAGGAGTAAGCTATATCTTATGAAAAAAACAGTTACTATCATAGGTGCAGGGCTTGCAGGAAGTGAGGCTGCGCTACAGCTGGCTCAGCGTGGATTCAAGGTGCGCCTTGTCGAGATGCGTCCCGTATTGCAAACCCCAGTTCATAAGACCGAAAATGCGGCAGAGCTCGTGTGTTCTAACTCATTAAAGAGTACAAAACCAGAAAGTGCAGCCGGCATGCTAAAAGCGGAGCTTGCCGTACTTGGTTCTTATCTTTATATGTCAGCATATCGACATAAAGTTGCTGCTGGGGGAGCACTTGCGGTCTCACGTGATGAATTTTCTCTTGATGTCACTATGCAAATCAAGAGTAATCCAAACATCGAAATTGAGCGCCGTGAGGCGTGTGATATAAGCATAGAGTCAAAGCTAGCTGATGCGGTTATCGTTGCCGCAGGGCCTCTAATTTCAGACGCGTTAGCTGATTCGCTTATTTCTCTTACGGGTCAAGAGCAACTTTTCTTTTTTGATGCTGCAGCTCCAGTTGTTTTAGCCTCATCTCTCGACATGACAAAAATATTTTCCCAGAGTCGTTATGAGGAGGGTGAGGGAGATTACCTCAATGCCCCTTTTTCGCGAGAAGAATATGAAGCGTTTATTAATGAACTCGTATCTGCCGAGCGTGTTATTTTGCGTGACTTTGAATCGAAAGACCTTTTTCAGGCATGTCAACCGATAGAGGAGGTCGCGCGCACAGGTATTGATGCGCCGCGATTTGGTGCACTGAAACCGGTTGGTTTGACAGATCCTCGCACGGGGCATCGTCCATGGGCGGCTGTGCAGTTGCGTGCAGAAGATGTGTGTCAACAAAGTTATAACCTCGTTGGTTTCCAGACCAACCTTACCTTTCCAGAGCAAAAGCGCGTTTTCCATATGATTCCCGGCCTTGAGCACGCCGAATTTAGCCGTTTTGGTGTCATGCATAGAAACACGTTTATCAACGCACCTCATTTGCTTAACAACCACTTGCAGCTCATAACTCCCGCAGCGTACAATCTTGCTTCGCCGGTATATGTGGCTGGTCAACTTTCAGGAACTGAAGGTTATTGTGAGGCTATTCGTTCGGGTCTGCACGCTGCTTTAGCTGTAACGGCCAATCTTTCAGGGAAATATTTGCCGGAGTTACCAAGCACCTGTGCATTCGGCGCATTGCTTTCATGGGCGACGAGTCCTGACACCCTAGATTATCAGCCTATGCATGTTAATTTTGGCATTATACCGCCACTTGAGACGCGTATACGCAACAAACGTGAGCGCTATGCTGCATACGCAAAAAGGGGAGCACAAGCGCTCAGTGTTTATTGCGAAAAACTACGTGAGCAAGGCTTACTTCGCACTTCTTCTATTTTGCAAGAGGGTCTAGGTGAGTAGAGCAGTTTCAAATAGCGAGTCAAATGAAGCCGTAGCTGATACGGAAAGCGCCGATATTGACGTTAGTATGCAAGAGGCAATCGACGATTTTTGCAATGCAATGCGCTTTGAACGTAACGCGAGCGCACATACCTTGCGTGCTTATCGCAGTGACCTGAGCGATTATGGGCGTTGGGCTCAACGCACCTCACTTGATGCCTTGAGTGTGACCCATAAGCAACTAAGACGATATCTCGGTGAGCTTGACCAAGCGCAATATTCGCGTAAGACTATCAATCGTAGACTTTCTGCTTTGCGTAGTTTTTTTACTTGGATGAATGTGTGTGGGCGTCTAGATACCGATCCAACGAGTGCGCTTTCGGGGCCTAAACAACCTAAAAGCTTGCCTCATGTTATACGTCCTGCCGATATGGTGCGCTTACTTTCGATTTATGCTGCACAAGATGCTGAAGGCAACCCGCGCAAACAGTCTCCGCAAGACTTGCGCAACCTTGCGATACTTGAGTTTTTATACGCGAGTGGTGCGCGTGTATCAGAGGCCGCTGGACTAAAGATGCATGATATCGATTTTGCTGGTGCTCAGGTTAAAGTATTTGGTAAAGGTTCCAAAGAGCGCATTATTCCTTTACATGAGATCTCACTTGTTTCTTTGAAAAATTATTTATCATCTGCTCGCCCGTTGTTACTTGCAAACAAACAATGTGATGCCGTCTTTTTGTCAACTCGAGGAAATCCGATGAGTACTGATGCTATACGTAAGATGTTTAAAACTACCTTGCGTGCTGCCGGCCTTGATGAGACGCTTTCGCCTCACGCTATGCGTCATACTTTTGCGACAGACCTTTTGACGGGCGGTGCAGATTTGCGTAGCGTACAAGAAATGCTTGGTCACGCTTCTCTTTCAACCACCCAGATTTATACTCACCTTAGCCCAACGCGCCTCAAACAAGTTCACACGCAAGCTCATCCGAGAGCATAATTGTGAGATAGTAATGTGTGAAACTGCTACATCAATAATTACTCTCGTGACAACTATAAGAGCGCATATGCGTTTGTATGGACATTTTGATATAAGGCTAAAGGGCCGTTGTATGGAACCTTTCTTGATTGCGGGAGATGTAGCACGTATCACCCCTGTTAAACAGGCCATCGAGGGAGATATCTGTTTGATTGTATTGGGTGATGTTGTCGCGCTGCATAGGCTTGTAAAAATCAACGGTGCGGATTTACTTACCAAAGGTGATTATTCCGGGCACGTTGAGCACATTGTCTCATCGGATATTGTTGGCCTGGCAACTGAGTTTTGTTTTACGGGAGGCTCACGTTGGATTGAATATAAAAGCAGCCGTAATGAAAAAAT
>CAYNWQ010000153.1:0-4247 GCA_964400955.1 uncultured Gordonibacter sp.
CGGCAGACGCTGCGGCGGATGATTTTATAAATGCTTCGCGCGACGCAAAAGCTACGTCAAGCAAAGACCTGCGCGACGCAAAGGCCACATCAAGCAAAGACCTGCGCGATGCAAAAGCTACGTCAGGCAAAGACCTGCGCGACGTAACTCACAATAGTTCACAAGATACACCTCGCCCCGGGTTTTTTTCGCGGCTCTTTGGCGCGCACAAATCACACGACGACAAGCCAACTTCCGAAGAAGAAATCAAGCTGATGGTCGCCGACAATGACGAGTTGCTCGAAGACGAAAAGCGCATGATTCACGAAATCATAGATCTTGGGGAAGCGACGGTGCGCGAGATTATGCAGCCGCGTGTGGATATGATTTTGGCGCAAGATAACGACAGTGTGCGCGCGACTATTGAACGCATGCATGGCACGGGGTATTCGCGCCTGCCAGTTTTCCATGATGATATCGACAGCATCATAGGTATCGTTCACTACAAAGACTTGATAGGTCCTCTGATGGATGGTCGTGAAAACGACCCGGTGAGCAAATACGCTTACGAGCCCATGTTTGTGCCCGAGACAAAAGATATTTTCCCGCTTCTTTCCGAAATGCAAACAAATAGGCAACAAATGGCTATTGTAGTTGACGAATACGGTGGCACTGATGGTTTAATAACCATCGAAGACATCGTGGAAGAAATCGTGGGCGAGATTATCGACGAATCCGATGCGGAAAACAAATACATCACATCCCTTGGTGTGGGCGTGTGGCGAGTCGATGGGCGCTTTCCGGTAGAAGATGCACTTACGCTCGGTTGGCCGGTCGCAGAATCTGACGACTATGAAACTATCGCCGGATGGTTGATAGACACGATAGATTATGTGCCACGTACGGGTGACGAGTTTACGTTTGGCGACTACGTTTTCAAAATTGAAAAAATGCGTCGCAGCCGTATCTCGACCATCAAGGTGCAGGCTCCTAAGATGCAGGCTTCTACGTCTAGTCCTGACGTATCCGTAATGTCTGAGTAGTTTATACGAGTAAAAGAAAGAAGGTAGGCGCGTGCGCGGAGACGGACGCTTATATCGCGGAAGTAAAGCCGTATGCGGCGGCGTCTGCTCGGGTATCGCCGCTTATTTTGGCGCCGACTCTTTGGTTGTGCGTATCTTGGCTGTCATGTTGGCTATAGTGACCTGCGGTTTTGCTCTTGTTGTCTATGTGTTACTCTGGATGATTTTGCCGCGGGTGAGGGTGCGCAACGAGCCTTATGATGTGACTCCGGCAGAAGCTCATTCCGAAACTTACGGGGTTTTTGACCCTGAAAAAGTGTCCGATGCAAAAGAGGCGCGCGTTGCTGCTGCAGCGCAAGCACGTACGAACTTGCGCAGTCATTTTGTGGGAGTGGGACATTTGCCGCCTGAGCCTCCCAAAACTCATATGCGCTAATACTCGCATTCTGCGCGTTTTGGCGCCTCGTACTTCACACCTCGCACCTCGCACATCCTACATCGCACCTCGCGCCCCGCACCTCGCACCTCGCCCCACGCTTCACGTCTTTTACCTCGCGCCTCGCGCCTCGCACCTCGCACCACGCTTCACGCCTTTTACCTCGTACCTCGCACTTCTCCAGACACTTTCTTCATAAAATCCTAGCATAAAAATTCCGGCAGTTATGCCTTGAGCTGGAGTAATTCTTTGATGTGTGAGATAAGCGAACAAACGATGAAGCCGCCCTCCACATCTTTTTGCGTCTTGAGTGGATTTACGCTAAAATACCGACCTGCAACAACAACATATTGACCCAATCGGCAGCATATCCCACACAAACATAGCACGCTGTCACCGCTGCGGCGGTTGGTCTTTTGTTGTTTCACGAAAGGATTTTTAGCTTGGCAGTGACAAGAAATAAAGAAAAGAAAGCCACCGTCGCCGCGCGTATTGCAGCGGTTGGATGCGCTTCTTTGCTGGTGGCTGGATGCATTGGCTACGGCATCGCAGCTGCTGGTGGCGGCGCTGCCGATGCTTCTGAATTTGGTCTTTCTGCCCAATACTCTGCTGAAAATTCTGTAGATGCTGCTGATACGTCAGCAGAGCAGACGACTGAGGCGTCAGCTGAGTCAACCGACACTATCGATACTGATGCGCTGAGCGACGCAGTGAGCGACGCAAACGAAAGCAGTATTTTATCTACGAGCGCAAAACGCGACATTTCCCAAGGCGTTCAAGAGATTGCCGACGAAGAAGAGGCGGCGCGCATAGCAGCTGAGCAGGCACGCATTGCTGAGGAAAATGCGCACATCGCAGCAGCTGAGCAGGCACGCGATACGCAAGCAGCAAAATCAGGGCAAGAGGCTATGGCGCAGCTCTCTGACATTGATTGGGAACAAGGAAAAGATGCTTTCATCGCAGAGTGGACTAGCCGCATAGATGCTTATCTGGCGGGTAGCTCGCTTGCTGGGTATGGCGCGGCTTTCGCGACAGCTGCTTGGGAATACGGCGTTGACCCGCGTTGGTCTCCTGCTATTTCAAACACTGAAAGCTCAAAGGGTGCCAATTGCTTTGCATCGCATAACGCATGGGGCTGGGGCTCTTCGAGCTGGTCAACCTGGGAAGAGGCAATAGACGCTCATGTAGCCAATCTCGCAAAAAACTATGGCTACACCATTTCTTACGCAAACGCTAAAAAGTATTGCCCGCCTTCTTATGACAGCTGGTTCAAAAATACCTTAAGTGAGATGAAAAAAATCTAAGGACAACGCGTTATGAGCAATGTAGTTGTTGTTGGTTGTGGACGTGTTGGTTCGCAGTTGGCCAACATGCTTTCTGATAATGGCGCAAATGTATGCGTTATCGATCGCAGAGCTGATGCTTTTACTAACCTTGGTCGCAATTTCAATGGTTCTACTATACAGGGCGTGGGCTTTGACGAAGATACTCTTGTAAAAGCCGGCATTGATGAATGCGACGTTTTAGCTGCAGTGACGCAGTCCGACAATGCCAATCTTATGTGCGTGGAGGTGGGCAGCCGCCTTTTCGGCGTTCCTCATGTTATCGCGCGTCTGTATAATCCTGACCATGAGCGAGCCTATACGCAACTCGGTATCGACTATGTCTGCGGTACATCCCTTGTAGCTGAAGATGTGTTTTCTAAAATAGTCGCTGGTCATGGCTCTCATATTGATACCTTTGGTGAGTTTGAAGTGCTGCGTTTTTCGCTTGCTCTTGACTGGCGCGAAGACGGGCGTCGCACCGTGCGCGTTTGTGAACTTGAGCGTGACCACAATATCCGCATTATAGCTTTTGAGCGCGGTGACGGCTCGGCTTCTTCTATCCCTACGCGCGACAGCATTTTGTATCACGGAGACACAGTGCTTGCGTGTGTGCGTCATGAGCTCATAGAGTCATTTTCAAAATACATCCAGGAGTAATGCGCGACGCGTGTGTGCGGGTAGCGAGAAAAGACAGCGAGAAAAGGACGGAGCGCATGTATATTGTTATCAACGGCGGCGGAAAAATCGGAGCGTATCTTGCGTCGGTGTTGCTCGAAAGTGGAAACGAAGTCGCTATCATCGAGCAGGACAAAGAGACCGCCGACCATCTGTCGGTTGACCTTGAGGGGCGCTATCTCGTTATCTTAGGTGATGGCTGCGACTCAAAATACCAAGAGGATGCAGGCATCAGGCGTGCTGATGTGTTTGTGTCTACGACCGGGCAAGACGACAACAATCTTGTATCCTGCGAAATAGCTCAACGTGTCTTTAATGTGCCGCGCTGCATCGCACGTGTAAACAGCCCTAAAAACCAACGCATTTTTAAAGCAGTCGGGATAGAGTGCGTCTCTTCTACAACGCTTATCGCCAACATGATTGAAGAAGAAGCTCTTCTCGGCTCGGTAAGCGTCGTTTCATCGCTTACACATGGTAATGTCGTTTTGACGGAGGTTGTTGTACCTCGCATGCGGCATCACTCTAATGACGCGGGTGTGGCGGTCTCTATGATACCTATGCCGGAAAACACCATTATTGCAGCGGTTTCTACCACAGATGACGTGGAGGTAGTGAGCGAAGACACATTGCTTTTCCCGGGCGATAAGGCAGTTGTTGTAGCTGATAGCGAGATGCTTGATCAGGTGCGCCAGGTATTTCGCGCGCTTTAGTGCGTGCGAGGTGTGCGAGGCGAGTGTAAGGGTGTGTGGTGTGCGCCAAGCGAACGCGAGGTGCGCTGGCTTGTGGCTGTGTTACGCTGCAGCTCTTATG
>CAYNWQ010000154.1:0-4240 GCA_964400955.1 uncultured Gordonibacter sp.
CGTCTAGTGACGACACCGATAGCGCCAATGCAAATCGTGATGAGCGCATAAAGGCTTCTGTTTCTTATTTCGAGACACCGAAAAATGATGACAGCTTTGAGCTGCAGTCGCGCGCGCAGATTTATTACGGCATCGCGCAATTTACAGCCGATGTAAGCAATAAGGTTGCTGCGGGTGAAGATGATGAGGAGCTCTACGTCAATTTCTGGCAAAACCTTTCGGGTCTAAGCGATCTTTTGAGCAGTGAGTCGATTGAAAAAATGAAGCTCGATAGTTGCTCGCTTATCGCAAATGGTATGGAAACCTATATGACTAAGTTTGTTAAGTCAGCAAATGTTTCTCGGTCTGATATGGAGAAGGTCTACAACAACGTGCTAAATGAGCTGAAAAGTCTCGAAACAACCACCACCGAGACCGAAACCGAGCGTAAGACGATTATTAATCGACTTGAAAACGAAGTTAAACCCTCGATAACGGTCGCCTATAGTGAATCTAGCGTAAACAGATAAAGGGGAGTCATAATGGAAAACGTTTACTATACTTTAGCCATTGTAGCGTTTGCGCTGGCAATTTGTTCGTTTATAGTCTGCATCATCGTGTTTTTCCGTGCCAACGTAGCCGACGCTATCAGATTTTTGCTTCATAAGCCTATGCGCAATGCGTCTTCCGAAAAGTCAAAGGTTGCGCGTGCACGTATGTCTGGCGATAAGCGTGGTGGTTCTCGACGCGGGGCGAGTTCTTTGGGTGAAGAACTGCGCGGTTCTACTGGTCCTGCAGGCTTAGGCTCGCTGCCAGCAGCGGGACAAACGATGCCAGACAACAGTCCTACCACTGCAGTAGGAGATGCGTCAAATACGATTACGAAAACGATCGATCTAGGTAGTGACGTCCATGCCGCACCAGCAGCGAGAGAAGTTCAATCGCAGGACACGGAAGCTCCTACGGGCTTGTTGGGCCAAGAGCAAACCGAAGCACCGACCGGCTTACTTGGGCAGGAAGGCACGGAAGCACCGACCGGCTTGCTCGGACAGGAAGGCACGGAAGCTCCTACGGGCTTGCTCGGACAAGAGCAAACCGAGGCGCCAACTGGTCTTCTGCAACAAGAGACAAGCGAAGCACCCACTGGGCTTTTAGGTCAGGAAGGCAGTGAGGCTCCTGTGGATTTGCTCGATCAAGAAAACACCGAAGCTCCCACGGGTTTACTCGGACAAATGAGAAGCTTTCAGGGGGAGTCTGCTCCTAAAGTACAGGCAGCACCTGCCAGTGCAGCCACCCCCTATGTTGCTCCCGCGCCCACAAGTGCGCGCATGGTGCAAGACAAACCTACAAGTGCGACCTTCCAGCAGGCCACCCCAGCCCCTGCACCCACGGCTTCGCAGGATACTTCTTATTCTGCACCTGCCCCTGCATCTACGGATCCGCAGGCCACTCATTCTTCTGACAACAGCACAATTTCCTCACCTGAAGGTGTTGCGCAACACGATGACACCATATTTAATTTTATTCTTGTACAAAATGTAGTTGAAGTGCATACAAATGAAGTTATTGACTAGTGAGATAGATATAAACGAAGGGAACTAACATGACATCGAAACTAATGAACACTATGAGAAAGCCAATTGCTTCGCTGTTAGCAATACTTTTGGCGTTTCTGCTTGTGCCGGTGATGCCGGCCACGCCAACATCGGCGGCGGCCGCGCCTACTGCAGATTCAGAGACTAACCTAAAAGATGGCGTATCGATTACTTACGACAGTCATCCCGCTAAAGGTGAAGACGGCACAGGCAAACTAGATATCTCAAAAACACAGATTGACGGGCTTGATCCAAATCCCGATAAACCTAGTCTGACCTACAATGGCACATCAGATAACGACACTGCATTTACGAAGTCCGTAAATGATGCCATCGACAAGCTCCAATTAGAAAATACCGGTAAAACGGTAGAGCTTGTCGAAAATTCAGCTCAGGCAAGTTATGGTGATACAAAAAAGGACGCTAGCTTAGCTTTATATACTGACGATGCTCACACTACCTCTTCAACAGATATCACTGTCGCAGTGGGTGGTTCGTATGAAAATGGCTGGACTCTTTCAACGAATACTACCGCTACAGCATATGCACAAGTTACCTATGCTTACACATATACCTACACTATAAACTTCTCTTATACCCTTACGGACAAGGAGAGCGCTGGGACTGACGAAGACGCGTCGGGTGACACTAGTGATAAAGACAATCCAGATCAAAATACAGAGCCTGATCCAAACACCGAACTGACTACACCCCCAAGTTCACAGCCTGAGACAAAAACCTACACTGGTACTGAAAAATGCACAGCCACAGCTACAGCTACCGGTTCATTTACTGTCACAAGTGCTGACAGATGGGCCGGCCTTGATAGTGCGATAGCTGCCTTCAGTGGAGACAAAGCGCCTCAAATATCGCTATCTTACAACGGGAAAAATGCAACTCCTGATAAAAAGACTATCGACTTGATTGAGGGTTACGAGGGCCTTACCTGTGAGATTTCGGGATTGAACTCTAAACCTAAAAAACGTAATATTAAAGTTAGTGATCCTGTATATAGCGACACTAAATATACTGTAGATGTTGAGGCTATAAAAGCAACTAAAGAAAAGCCTGATACTTTTACGGTTGAGTTCAAATATCCTGACGGACAAGATGCTGGCAGCATAGATGTGAGCGTCACAGTGGGTAAAAAAACTGCTACGGTTGCCCTTGAGCTTGATTTCCGTATGGCAGCTGACCAAAAAGCAGAGATTATCAATCAGATAAATGCTCAAGTAAATGAGCAAACCGAAGGTCAGGTAACAGACTATCTCGAGAGTGATTCTTTTGACAAAGAGGGTGGAAGCACTTTTGATGAGTCGAGTTACTACACCGAGGTCTCTTCTCTTGCAGGCGAAGATACTCTTGACCTTCTCGATAAAAGCATCGTCGCGCTCACGCCAAAGGCGTCGGGTTCTACCGCCGATGAAGACGATATGCGCGATAGCTATGACGTTACGGTTAAGTCTATCAAAGTAAAAACTGTTGGAGATGAGTCTTGGGCAGGATCTGATCTCGTACTAAAAGGCAGTGGCCTTGGTGGTGAGCAGACTATAACAAGTGACAATGCCGGCTCTACTTGGATTCGCAATATCCCTTCAGCTAGTATTGAGGGCAAGCAAATCTCCCAGGCAAATGTAGAAAAGTCCGATTTATCTACGCTCGAGTTTAGCGATACCTCGCTTTTCTCAAAGGATGGCACAAGTGTGGTAAGCGGTGGCCAAGGTAAACAAACCGGATGGTTTTATGTACAAGACCCTGCAAGCAAGATTGTGAGCAAGATATCTGGAGTGAACTATCTCCACGACAGCGTAGCGCCGGCACTTTCTGCGTTTGACGCCGTGCCCCAAGGAAAAGATTTCAAATCGAGTGACTCTCAGGTATGGGCTGCAGAAAACATGGATGTAACATTTGTCGCCACAGAGGGCATACAAGTTACTGACACTGCTTCTGGTATGAGTGCGGTAGACATAAGCTACACTGAAGCTGCTTCTGGTCAAAGCGGCCAGTCAAAGAGCCTTGATGGCAAACAATATGTGTCAGATGATATTAATTACACGTTTTCTATTAGCGCTGATAGCGAAGTTTCTACCGATAGCATCAAAGTTAGCATGACCGATAACGCTGGCAACGAGAGTGGAGAGCTTGGCTATAAAGATACGAAAACTAACATCGAAGTCGCCAAGCTGGTTGCAGAGACGACCGCTCCTACTATCATTGCTGCATGGGATACAACTGATGCGAAAAATGGTAGCTACTACAAGACAAACCGTACTCTCACGCTTACCGTAACCGCTCCTTTCTTTGAGTATACGCAAGAGTATATGGGAGACTTTACGGTTGCAACGATATACAAAGAGGGTGTGGCGACAAATAGGATTACCCCGTCTGATTTTACTAATACCGGTACTGACACATGGGTCGCAAAGTTTTATTTCGCAGAGGACGCTGACTGGGAGGTAAGTACTATTCAGATAACTGACGTGCTGAGCCGCACAGACTCCGTATCGGGAGAAAGTTTTACTATTGACAAGACCATGCCAACCATACAGGTTTCTTTTGACAATAACAACGTATCAAACGGCATGTATTACAACGCAGCTCGCACGGCAACCATTACCGTTAATGAGCACAATTTCTCATCGAGCCTCGTGCGCATTACGCCCACT
>CAYNWQ010000155.1:0-4226 GCA_964400955.1 uncultured Gordonibacter sp.
ACGGCGCAAAATATGGCAAATCTTGAGGCTGATATGCGCTTACTTGCAGAAAAACTGATCGCCGATGGCGCCGAAGAAGCAGACTTGCGCCTAGAAGCTGAAAAGCTTGTGCGCGCTTATGACCCGTGCTTTTCGTGTAGCGTTCACTAAGCATTTCGTCGGTCTAACGACCGACGAAATATGCCGACATTTATAAATCTTCTTACGCAATAACTGCGCTGGCATTTTAGGCTTTTTTGCGCAAGTAGCGGGCGAGGAGTAAGCAGGCAATGCAGCATATGAGTGTTGTGCTTGCCCATACTATCGCCATGCCTATCCAGAAATTGAGCGGATACATGCAGATAAGCAAGCTTTCTGAGCTAAATGTCCAGTTTCCTTGTGGGAAAAAGAGCCCATGAAATGCGCTGAAAAACCCGTTGAAGTCAAGCGCCGCCCAAATACCGAACCCTAAGAAAGCGACTATGAGCACGCATGGTGCGATTGTGCAAATGAGCGCAGCCGTGTGTGCATAGCGTGGGTTGCGTATGTTTGCGATATGCAGCCCCGCAAGCACAAGAAACGAGATGGCTTCACAGACCAATAGATAGGGGCTCACGCCACCAATGAGTTTGTTGCAGTCTTGCAAATGAGAGATAGCGTCTGCGTCAAGAGCGTAGGCGTCGCTTACGCCAGCGAGGCCTTCAAACACCGCCACACTCGTGTCGCTTGCACTATTTGCGCCCGCGACTGCGAGTTTTGCCGTTTCACTCCAGCGCTCATAAACTTCAGAGCTTTCATCACTTGCGGCATTAGCGGCTTGCAGGATGGCACCGGCAAGGGTGCTTTCTGCTCCCTTGTCGCCGTAAGTCGCACGTCCGTAGTCATCGACCGTGAAGTCGCGTGTGGCCTGCGCAAGTGTTGTGAGTTGAGCAGCAGTGTAAGGAGAGTTTTCGCTATCGCTTACGGCTTGTGAGAGCAGCTTGGTCGTGATTGGTAGGCAGCATGCTCCAAATCCGGCCGCCAGTAAGGTGACGACAAATGTAAACGAGGCAAGCCCGATTGCGATACCTTTTGCTATTCGCATGGTTTAAAACTCTTTTCTTGTGCTTGACATTTTATGTTTTTTAGCTTTATGAGGCTTTAATCGACCCAGATAGTTGCCGCGGTTATACCTTGCATGTCTTTGCTGATAGTAGGCAGAGGTCCAAGACGCGAAAAGACACCCACAAATTTTCCGTTATAGAGATAAAGCCCATTGAGGTTGTTGTAGAGCCTGCGCGTGGTGTCTACCTCATCATCTGCTTTGCTCTCTATATCTGTGTCGGGTGGCAGGGTCTCAGTTTTAAAGGGACGAATGTAGTGCTGTGCAATAAAGGGAAAACCAGCACGACCTTCAGCAAAACGCTCGATGAGATTTTCCCATTCGTCTTGGGAAACATTGCAGCCAGCATAGACATTATCTGCACCATAGTGGTCGGTTGGTTTTATAATCCAGTCGTCTTTGTGTGTGCGTACTTGTTCAAGGTCGATATGTGCGCTATCCAAAAACGTGGTCAAAGGAACGGTTCTTTCTATAAACGCGTTTTCCTCATCGGTCAAAAATGCTTTTGTTGCAGGGTTAAAGAGTGCCTTAAAAATCTGCTTGTCGTGCACGATATGCCCCGCAAAACTGCCGATAAGCGCTACCTTTTCGTAGCGTATTGCGGACAAGAGTTCTTGCGACTCATCCCAGTGCTCGATGACGTCGTTGGTTACACATCTGCGCCAGATAGCATCTATGCGCCCGCCTGTTTTGTCGCGCAGGGTCTCGCCGTCAAAGGAGAGCTCGCGCACGTCAGCTATGGCACATTCAACTCCACGTGTAGCAAAAAGACGCGCAAATACATAAAACTCATCTACAACGGCATTCTCGAGGTAGTCAACTATGGCAATACGTGGGTTTTCAACCTTGTGCTCATAGGTGTCGTATATGCCCAAGAAAGTGTCAACCCAGCTTTCGAAAAGCTCGCAGGACTGTGTATGGTGGCGCCGGGAGAATTCTTTAAAGGTGTCGCTTTGAGTGATTGAAGCGGTGATTTCTCGATTTTCGTTCATGCCCGAAGAGCCGTCAGCGTTAAATTCGCAAAACTTGCAACTCAAGTCATCTTCGTTAAGAAAGGTGTCAACGCGCGCAAAAGGCAACACGGCATCGTAGCCACGCGGCAGACAAATGAGCTCTTCAAGGCGCTCATCAAAATCAAAAATACGACGGTAGGTGGGGTCTGCAAGATAGTGTTCCATGACTTTTACGAGGATGCGGTGCGCGGTCTCGGCGGTATATGTCATAGCGGCGTGAGTGTGCGCGTCAAATAGGCGAGGGATAAACGTCGACTCTACAACCACGTGGTGGCATATCGCGGTGGACGATTGCATATAGGCGCGCGCCGTGCGACGCCCGGAGACATCTCCGCCGAGCTCACTCAGAATGTCGAAGTATTCGCGCGTGTATGCAGCATTTAAGGTTTGTGCGCTGGTATCTGGTGTGTCGCTACTCTGCTTGCCGTTGTTGGACATGCTGCTATTCTGTGTGCTCTCGTATTGTGTGTTGATGTTCATTCGTTATCCTTTTTTTGTGTGTTGGAAAAGTTATCTTGAATAGGGTAGCACACCTTACGCACGCCTAGCTGCAACCCTTCAACTCATCAATAATAATGCCATGGTGAGACTTGGGGTGTTGTCGCGAGTGGATGGGTAATGGTGTGTGTATAAATACAAGCAGGATAAGCATTGCCGCCGGCTGAGATGTGTTCACAATTCGTCTATTTGTGATTTTTGTCTTGCGTCCGCGAGTTATGAGCGTTACTATAGCAAAGTTTGCAAATGCGACTGTGTGAAGTAAATGCGCCCTCGCGTCGCAAACAATTTAATATCTTGTCCGTTTTATCAAGAGTCGGGGGAGAGAGTTGGCTCTGTAATCCCGACACCAACCAGGTGTGCAATACATGCCAAGGTGGTAAGGCCAACAACGATGAAGGAGGAATCTCATGACTCAAAAACAAACCAGCTATGTCTTTACGTCCGAATCAGTGACCGAAGGACATCCCGACAAGATGTGCGATCAGATATCTGACGCCATACTTGACGCAATCCTTGCAAAAGAAATTGAGCTTGCGGCAGCGGGATACGTCGCACCTAATGGTGTGCCTGCAGATCCTGCGCAAGTAAGATGTGCCTGTGAAACGCTTGTGACAACCGGTCTTGTGATGGTGACAGGAGAGATTCGTACGCAGGCTTGGGTGGACGTGCCGGCTATCGTGCGCGATGTGGTGCGAGACATAGGCTATGATCGCGCGAAATATGGTTTTGACTGCGAGACCTGTGGTGTGATAAACGCCATACACGAGCAGTCTCCCGATATTGCTCAAGGCGTTGATTCTTCGTGGGAAACCCAGCACGGTGTAGCGGCTGCAGACACCTACGACACAATAGGTGCCGGAGACCAAGGCATGGTTTTTGGTTATGCTTGTAATGAGACTCAGACGCTCATGCCTATGCCTATTTATCTTGCGCATCGCCTATCCGAACGCCTCACTGAAGTTCGCAAAAGCGGCGAGCTTGACTTTTTACGTCCTGATGGTAAAACGCAAGTTTCAGTGCGCTACGAAAACGGCGTCCCAACGTGTGTTGAAAAGGTGGTTGTCTCTACCCAACACGCAGAAGAAGTTGAGCACGACGTTTTGCGAGAAGCTATCATTGGGCAAGTTATTAAGCCGGTCTTTACACGCGAGGGTGTGCAAACGGCTGATGATGTGGAAATACACGTAAATCCAACCGGGCGTTTTGTTATCGGTGGGCCTATGGGAGACTCCGGCCTTACTGGGCGTAAGATAATCGTTGACACCTATGGTGGCATGGGTCGCCATGGTGGTGGCGCATTTTCAGGCAAAGACTGCACGAAAGTGGACCGCTCGGCGGCGTATGCAGCGCGTTGGGTTGCGAAAAATGTCGTTGCAGCACATCTGGCTGACCGTTGTGAAATCCAGATTGCCTATGCTATCGGCATGGCGCATCCGGTCTCTATCATGGTTGAGACTTTTGGGAGCGCACACGTGCCCGAAGACACGATAGCACGCGCGATATCTGAGGTGTTTGACTTGCGTCCGGCGGCTATTATCGATGAGCTGGATTTGCGTCGTCCTATTTATCGCAAAACCGCCGCGTATGGTCACTTTGGACGCGAGCTTCCCGAATTTAGCTGGGAGAAAACA
>CAYNWQ010000156.1:0-4187 GCA_964400955.1 uncultured Gordonibacter sp.
CGAAAAGCCTACGATTTGCACCTCTATGGCGATACGCCTCGTACTTGACCGCGCGGCGACAACGGCAGAAGCAGTGGAGCTGCTTTCAAGCTACGACATGTTTGCTTCAAGCGGGCGCGACTATCATTTTTATATCTCTGATGCTTCGGGTGACGGGCGCATTGTGGAATACGATTGCGATTCGCCTGAGCGTAAATTGGTGGCTACCAAGTCGCTTGCAGCCACCAATTTTTACGTGATGCATGAAGATAAGGTGCTGCCTTATCAAAAAAACGGTCATTATGGACATGGGCGTGAGCGCTATGATGCGGTGTTAGAAGTGCTCGAAGAAGAGCGCGGAAACTTTTGCGACGAGGCTGCTTGGCGCGCCCTCAAGGCTTGCGCACAAGACCCCACACCGCAAGACATCACCAGCAACACGCAGTGGTCTATTGTGTATGACAATACCAACCTAAAGGCTCACATCGCTATCAGGCGCAACTGGGAAGACGTGTTTAGCTACTCAGTGTAATCGCGGCTAGACGGTAGGATGGGAGACGCTAGGATAGAATACGACCGAACAGGGAGTGGATACATTAGCAGAGTATGAAGGTGCGTCCTTTTTTAATTATCCGTTTAGCTATGTGATTTTACTACTGTAAGCTGCATCTTAAAGGGCGTTACGCCGCGAACACTATGGGGGCTGCCGGCTGTCATGACGATGCTTTGGCCCGCAGTAAGCTCGTGAGGTATATCGTTAACGGTGATGCATCCGATGCCCTCGAGCACGGTAATCAGTGCATCGCCCGGTGCGGCGTGTGAAGACATGCCTTCGTCGGCATCAATTGCAAACACGGTGATTTTGCAGCCTGGAGTTTGCGACAAAGTAAGGCTATTGACTTTGCCGGCCTCGAGTTCGACGAGGTCTTTTAGGCTAAAAGTGCTGCCATGTTCGATGTTTTTGATGAGTTCTGTCATTGGTTTTTTCCTTTCTTGTTTGGTGCTGCATGTTTGGTTGGTCGGTGGCATGGTTTGTGCGTGGAGTTGCGAAGACATTTGTGCAGGCGCGGCTACTCGCGTGCATTTAGCTGCAAGATTTTGAAGCCGCTTTTGTTGATGGGCTCTACGGCATGCAAGATGTGGGCCGGTACGCAAAAAACCTCTCCAGCTTGCAAAGTCACCTCGCTATCGGGTAGAGTTAGGCGAGCTGAGCCTTCAACTAGCAGATACAGCGTGTCGCCAAAGTATTCCTCTTCACTAACGGATTCGCCTGGCGCGAAGGCGAGTAGCGTTAGATCAAATCCTGCATCACGTGTAAGCGCCATGCTTGATACTTGGCCGGGTTTAATGTCAATCAAACTTGCGAGTGACGCTGCGGTGTCGGTAGGTAAATTTCGAAGTGGCATATGCACCCTTTCATAAAGCTAACTTGCCTTGGGTGACTATTGTAGACCTAAAACATGCATGACGTTTCGTGCTTTTCATTTGCGAAGTAAGCTTACACAGGATTTGCGAAACAGGCTGCCTAGCTCGGACAGTATTTTCATTTTGCTAGCAGTGCCGCTGTCTTTTTAAATCGCGCCATAATCAGGCTAGTCTAGGTGAAATCTCCCGATTTGGCGTGATAATGGCATGATTTATGGCATAATTGGCGCAAGGTAGATATGACAGAGACGAGGAGTAATCACGTGAAAATAAGCATTGCGAGTGACCATGCGGGTTTTGAGCAAAAGGTAGAGTTGGTTGATTACCTGCTTGCGCAGGGTCATGAAGTAAGCGATTTAGGTCCCAAAAACGCAGAGCGGGTGGACTATCCGGACTTCGCTGCGCGTGTGGCGCATGCGGTGAGCACAGGGGAGTGCGAGCGCGGTGTGCTTGTGTGCGGCACAGGCATCGGCATGGCAATCGCTGCTAACAAGATTGATGGCGTGCGTGCGGCAAATGTTACAAGCGCTGAGTTTGCTGCTCTTTCACGTGAGCACAATGATGCCAATGTCGTTACGCTTTCGGGGCGCTTTGTGGCGCTTGAGGAAAACAAGCGCATCCTTGATGCGTTTTTGACAACTGATTTTGGTGGCGGTCGTCATGCAGGTCGCGTCGAGAAAATAATGGCACTCGAGCACGAGGCAAAATAAAGCGAAAAGCGAGCTAGGATGTGTGTCGTCCGGCTTTTTGCTTTGCGCGCTGTTCCTCTTCGATTTGGCGAGCGAACTCGTCCATTTTCGTTTCGGCTTCGCTTCGGATACCGAAAAGAGTACGTCCGCTCGAAAAGCGCGGTTGCGGCTTACCTGCCGCTTGTAAGCGTAGCTGGTCTTGAATGCGCTGCCATCTTTTCTCGAAATCGTCCATGCGCACATGATAGCAGAACGGTGAATAATTGGACTAGACACACTTTTTGAAACCTAACCCAAAAAATGCCAGTAGATAATGTTAATCGTGGAACTTCAAACGTAGTGCTTCCTTATCAGGTGGCAAAGATGGTAAACCGGGTGATAACTTCGACGTACTTGGTGAGAGTTCGTTCTGCTGTGCAATGCTTGATTTCATGAAATGAATCTGGCATATATGGTATAATAAGTACGTACATCAGTGATATGCACGCGGAAAGGAGTGTGCGAAATGCCAACGTCTGAAGCCCAGAAACGCGCAAGTGCGAAATACCAGCGTGAGAAAACCAAGCAAGTAAATCTGAAGTTTTCACCGAACGAAATGTATATGTATGAGTGGCTGCAATCACAAGAAGGCAGTATGTCTGGTGTTATAAAGCGCCTGATAAACGAAAAAATATCCAAGTAATTTTATAATTCTAACCTATTTGAAAGTTAAAGTTGCTGACAAATAAAAAAGGGGCTGACATGCAAAACAACCCCCAGATCTAACCGAAAAAGACATAAAGAGCAAAAAGAGGCTGTGCAAGAAGCGCAGTCTCTTTTATGTAATGCACAAAATAAAATTTAGCGCATTGCTAAACGCCTCAACAAGCAGCTTGCGCAAGTATGCGCGGAGAATTACAACTACGGAATGTACCAGGTGGCAATCAGTGATAGAAGCTAACTTTGAAATCGTAGACGCGAACACGGTTGTGCAAATAGCGCGTACTGACTTTCAGGTATTACCGCTTAAAAGCTATACGCTCAACGTAGGAAAAGATTTCGCGTGGAACAAAAAAACGAACTGATAACGAAGCTTGTTGCGGAGAGGCTTTTCGCCTTCCGCCAAAAGACCCGTTAAAGGAAGTAAAAAATGGGGCATGGCTCTTTTTCCCACAATATTTTACGTTGGATTGGGAAAACAAAAAGGTAATTGTTGACCCTAATACTCCGCAAGAAATATTAGACAGCTACAACAACTATAAGTGGTGAAGTAACTCATCTCTTATACTTAGCCTCATGAGTGAGGCACAGGAACAAGAAGTTATTATCCAATGGGCAGACCTACACGGTTTGCCTTTGTTTCATATACCTAACGGCGGCAAATGCAACGCTGCAGAAGCTGCGCATCTAAAGCGGCAAAGTGTCTGTGCTGGTATGGATTAACACACATCTGCTTCTCGTTCATACATCAAAGCAATGAGTGCGCACGCTGTATTCTACACAAACGTGCATCCCGCCGTGAGCTTGTTCCACTTTGCGCTTTTGAACACGTCGTTTTCTGTGCTTGGTGGCTACGTCAGCATCGCTCACCTCTTTCGGGCAATAAAAAAGCCACCTCAAAAGAAGTGGCTAAAAAATGAAAACTAGTACTTTCTGCTTTTTATTAAACCCGCATCAAATGCGTTTGAAAACTTAGTTGGAAATGTTTTTAAAATTTCTTCATCACTTAGAATACGACATCCTTGCTCATCGTATTTTGCAAATCCATCACTGGTAACATTCGTGCATATAGAGTTATCATTGTCGTTTTTTGATCGTAGCTTTGAGAATCGTCGGTTTCCATGATGGTCTCCTCTTATGCGACGCTTTCCGTAGCAGCAATTATTTCATCCGTGATGTTTTCGGTCAGGGGCACGGGGGTGCGGTCAAGTTGTCAGTGCCTCCCTTTTCTGGTAGCTTCTTCGTGGATTGGTAAAGAGTGCCTAGAATGTCGTCTGAGGCGCTGAGAGCCGATTTAAGGGCTTGCGCAGCGTTTTTCTTAACTTACCCCACTGTCATATGAAAACAAATTTTGGCTTTAAACGCGCTTAGGTGAGAACAAATTCTTGCGCAAAC
>CAYNWQ010000157.1:0-4172 GCA_964400955.1 uncultured Gordonibacter sp.
TGTAGTCTGCCATGTTTTTCGCTTTCGTTTTAGATCTTACTTATCCAAGCGCGAGCCGTATGGCGCGCCCACGCATCTATTTCTTCTAGTTGCTCGAGGCTTTCAACCGCTTGCACCCCTCCGCAGCCTCCGCTCTCATGCGCGTCCATGGTTGCCTCCACGCAAGCAGCAATGCCGAGATACGGACACTTTTCGCTCAAAAAGGCAGCGACTGCTATTTCATTTGCCGCATTCATAACACAAGGCAGAGTGCCGCCAACGCTACCCGCATGCCTCGCAAGCGGCAGACAGCGAAATGTTTCTTCATCGGGCGCAGCAAACTCAAGCGACCCCAAGCTGCGAAAATCAAGAGGTGCAACCGGCGCCGCCCAACGCTCAGGGTAAGAAAGCGCAAACTGTATCGGTATGCGCATGTCGGTTGTGCCAAGATGTGCCTTTACGCTGCCGTCTGTGTATTCAACCATAGAGTGAATCGCACTTTGTGGCTGCACGACCACCTCGATTTTGTCGTAAGACATATTAAAAAGGTGATGCGCCTCTATGACTTCAAGGCCTTTATTCATAAGCGTCGACGAGTCGATAGATATCTTTGCACCCATATGCCAAGTGGGGTGTTTAAGTGCTTGAGCTGGTGTTATGTGCTCTAGCTCAGCGCGCGTACGCCCACGAAAAGGCCCACCCGACGCCGTCACCCAAAGACGCGATACTTCACGTGCGTCTTCGCCAAGCAAGCATTGATAAATAGCTCCGTGCTCAGAGTCTATCGGCATGAGGGCTCCTGCGGGGCTTGATTGAAGTGCAGAGCTGTCGGCTGCCGCCTCACGACCACATCCGGCCGCCTCACGACTGCGCCTAGCCGACGCGCGTATCTGCGCATCAAGGCGCGCAGCAAGTGGCATGATAAGATCGCCACCCACTACCAGTGACTCTTTGTTGGCGAGCGCCAAAACCTTGCCTGCCGCGAGCGTTTCGTAGCTTGCGCGCAAGCCGGCAGCGCCCACAAGTGCGTTAACAACCACATCGACCTCAGGCAGCTGCGCGAGACTTGCCACCGCATCTGCACCGAAACCAACAAAGCTATCCTTTTGCGCACCACGACCCGCGACGCACTCGACACCACGACCCGCGACGCACTCGACACTACCACTACCTCCAGCCGTACCTCCATCACCATGAGCGTCAGCGCACTCAAATAGCATGGCCGCCTGCGCGCTCTCTTTGAGATCTTTATTTCCCAGAGCCAGCTTGCTCACGCCAAACTCATGTGCTTGATCTGCGAGCTCACGCACACGCGAATGAGCTGCTAACGCTACAACTTCGAGTTTGTCGGAGTGTTGCCGTACGACATCAAGCGTTTGCGTGCCAATGGAGCCCGTTGAACCTAAAATCGCTATACGACGTTTACTTTGCAACAGATACAAACCTCCCTCTTAAAAACAAACACCGGCCTAAAACGCCGGCTTTGAGGACGCAAAAATGTTCTACCACACATAAGGGATGCATCCTCCCCCAACAAGCAAGATGGCTGACGTGACCGCCACCAAAAAAAGCGAGTCGCACCTATCAAGCAGACCACCGTGACCAGGCATAATAGTGCCCGAGTCTTTAAAGCCGGAGTTTCTCTTTATGCGACTTTCAGCTAGGTCTCCTAATACTCCCATCATGCCACAGATAAAGCCATACGCAAGCGCTTGTATTATCTCCATGTTTACGCCCGGGATAAAAGATATCCCTACCCAAAAAATCATCGACGCTACAAGTCCTGCGATAAAACCTTCCCAACTTTTGTTAGGACTTGTACGCGGGGCGAGTTTATGCTTTCCAAAATGACTGCCCACCAGATAGGCAAAAGAGTCGTTTGCCCACACGCTCAAAAATATGCCAAGCGTCAAGATACCACCCCACGGCGCAGGCAGTGCCGTGCGCACTACGACGATGCCGCACAGCAAAAGACCGGTATACGCTGCGCCAAAAAAACTCACGCCCACATCAGGCACACGCGCGCGCATCCAAAATACATACCACACGATAAGCGCCAAAAGCAGACCAAGACTCACTATCATTGCGCCTACGAGCCCATACATATACACACTTGGCGGATAAAGCACTGCCGCAATGATACCGAGCATTTCGTTGGGCAGTTTCGCGTCCGCACGCAGCATATAGTAAAACTCCCCTGCACAAATGCCTGCGATGATTGAAAGCATTATCACCGTCGGGATATCGCCAGCTAACACGCAGACAACAGTCAGCGCCACATAGACAAAGCCCGTGCGAAAACGCACCTGCACATCCGTTGGGTTTTTGAGCTTTTCGGGCGTTTTATCGTGCACGACCCCTTTGATGTGCTCCTTTTTTTCTTGGTAAGCCTTGCCCATAACTAAACTGCTCCAAATCGCCTATCTCTGCCTTGGAAAGACAACAACGCTCGCAATAATTCGTAACGATCAAAGTCAGGCCAGAGTACATCGGTGCAATATATCTCAGTATAAGCAAGCTGCCATAACAAAAAGTTAGAAAGGCGCATCTCTCCGCTCGTGCGTATGAGCAAATCCGGATCCGGAATACCTACCGTCTGAAGGTGAGATTCAAATGTCTCTTCAGTAATCTCAGCATCTTTGCCGCCATCAACGGCGTCATGCGCACAAGCACGCACAGCTTCCATGATTTCTTGGCGTGAGCCATAGTTGACTGCAACGACGAGCGTCATGCCGGTATTGTTTTTTGTCTTTTCCCAAGCTTCGATAAATGCGTCGCGCGTCTCAGCAGGCAGAGCAGATAGGTCGCCGATAGTGCGCACCCGCACGTGCTCGGCGTGCAATCCGTCCACTTCAGCAAGCATGGTTTTCGCGAACAAATCCATCAACCCGACGACCTCTTCTTGAGGCCGCTTCCAGTTTTCGGTTGAAAAAGAATAGATAGTGAGGTAGCGCACGCCAACATCCGACGCACAACGTATCGTTTCGCGCACTGCTTCAATGCCAGCGTTGTGACCACGCAGGCGATTGAGCGCACGCTTTTTTGCCCAGCGACCGTTGCCATCCATAATGACAGCCACATGACGCGGCACGCCTGCCTCATCAAGCAGCGTCGGGTCAAGTCCTTTTGGCGGCTGTGGGAAAATATATGTCAGTGGCTTGTTAAACAATACAGCTCTTTCGCGCATCGATATATCGAAGGTCCCGGGTTGGCGCTAGTTAGTCAGCGAGAGCGATTTAGGCGAGTGCTATTGGCGTGAAAAAAAAGCGTAGCGCACTTGTGTGCGTGAGCTTTCTTTGGAGCACCAAGCGTGCCGCCCAAATCGCTCGCAGCGTCGGCCGGTTGCGCCGGTCGACAGACCGGTGCAACCTAAATTTCCATTACTTCCGCTTCTTTTTTCTTGAAGGCTTCATCAACTTGCGCAACGTATTTGTCGGTGAGCTTTTGAATCTCAGCTTCAGCGCGACGCTGCTCGTCTTCGGGTAGGCTGTCTTGCTTTACGGCTTTTTCAACTGCACTGTTGCCATCGCGACGTGCAGCACGTACAGCAACACGCGCGTCTTCTGCGTAGGTCTTGCATTGTTTTACAAGCTCACGACGACGCTCTTCGGTAAGAGCCGGGAAAGGCAGGCGGATAACCGAACCGTCGTTTGAAGGCGTCACGCCGAGGTCGCTTTCCAAAATGGCATGCTCGATATCTTTGAGCGCCGATTTATCCCATGGCTCGATGACAAGCATATGTGCATCGGGTGATTTTATGCCCGCCATCTGGTTTACCGGCGTCGGCACACCATAGTAGTCAACTCGGATGCGATCAAGCACCATTGCGTTTGCACGACCCGTGCGAACAGAGGCAAAGTTATCGCCGAGCGACGAAAGCGCCTTTTCCATCCGCTCTTCGGTTTGCAACATAATATCGTCAATCATATTTGCGTCCTTCCTGTCTTATTTTTCAACGCAACTTAACGCGTAAGTTCTTTTGTATATACCCTACACATCTAATCACTATTGTAACTTGTGACTTGCATCTATTCTACTGTTGTTCCCACATTTTCGCCGCGTAGAGCGCGAGCAATATTGCCTTTTTTGGTGAGGTCAAAGACTATCATAGGCACATCGTTATCCATACATAGAGACGTCGCTGTAGAATCCATCACATGAAGCCCTCGATTGAGCACGTCCATATAGCTAAT
>CAYNWQ010000158.1:0-4168 GCA_964400955.1 uncultured Gordonibacter sp.
CATCATTAGCGAGCATGAAAAACAAGCGAGTGCCCCTGATTGTGCCAAGCGCGGTAAGGGTGCACGCAAAGGCTCGACAGCAGGCGGTGCTGCAAGCGACACAGCGAGTGTTGCAGCGAGTGAGCGTGTAGACGCGCGCAAACGTAAGGGTGACAAACCAAAGTGGTTGCGTCGTCTCGTGTTGTCGTTTATCGTTGTTTTGTTCTGCGGCTTTACGCTTGGTATCGTCGCACCTTTTGAAATTGTGGCAGGAAATGCAGGTAGTCTTGCTTTTGACTTGACCGATGTTTGGTTTATCGTAGCGTCTGCGGTGGGTGTCTGTGTAGTCGTGCTTACGCTTATTATATCGTTTGTACCCGGTAAAGCATTTAGCCATGTACTCGTGTTGGTTTTCTGCGGCGGTTTGTGCTGCTATCTGCAAGCGATGTTTTTAAATACTGGCCTGCCTTCGGCAAACGGTGACACCGTTGACTTTTGGGGAGACCACACTACCATGATGATAGTCTCTGCGGTCGTGTGGGTGCTCGTCTTGCTGGTGCCAACCATCGTGACTGCTTTTAATCGTGCGCGCTCGCAGGTGATAGTGGCTGCGCTGAGCATTTGTTTGGTATTAGTGCAGGCGGTCGGCGTAGCAAGTCTTTTTGCACCGTCAAGTGAGCAAAAGGCAACAGGTCCTGGCGCGGCGCAAGTGACCGAAGACGGGCTTTTCGAAGTTTCTGATAAAAGCAATGTGGTCGTGTTTATACTCGACCGTTTTGAGACGGGCTTTTTTGATAGTCTGCACGCCGAATATCCTGACATGCTAGATGGATTTGATGGCTTTACCTACTATCGCGATAGCACCGGCACGATGTTGCCGACGCTAAATGCTATCCCTAATTTGCTCACGGGCGAAGAGCCGCATGAAGGCGAGGACTATTTGACGTTTCAAAAGGAGCGCTACTCGCGCAGTTCTTTCCTAGAAGACATCAACGCTCAAGGGTACTCGGTCGGTTTGTATTCTGATACGATGGAGCTGCAATATATGTCTAACGATGAAATGCGCGCCGAGGTCGCTTCGCAAACCATCAATATACATTCGACCGATACGGCAAATATCAATGCAAAGGGAGTCTTGAAAGCCCTTGCGAAATGCGCACTTTATCGTGATATGCCTTGGGTGCTCAAATCGCGTTTTTGGTTCTACACTGATGAAGTAAATGCGAAAGCGGTGCAATGGGCAAATGATGGCGATCCTGAAAATACACCTTACACCATAGACGACTCGCGCTACTACGATCGCTTACAGCAATACGGACTAAGTACCGAGAAGAGTAATACGAACGGAGCTTTTCGCTTTATCCACTTAACGGGTGCGCATACTCCTTATACCATAAACGAAAACGCTGAGTATGTGGGTGTGGATGCCGTCACGCGCACGCAGCAGTCCTTAGGTGCTTTGCATATTGTAAAGTCATACATCGAGCATCTCAAAGAGCTTGGCGTGTATGACAATACGACCATCATTGTGATGGCTGACCATGGTGACTGGGAGTCTTCGCTTGAAGCGCCTACTTTTGCGATAAGTCCGCTTTTCATGATGAAGCCGGCGGGTGCAACAGGGGATGCGCAGGTGTCAGACGTGCCGGTGAGCCATGAAGATTTCCAAGCGACGGTACTCGAAGCGATGGGTGCGTCAGTTGAGACTTACGAGTCTTATGGCACGCCCGTTGACCAGCTTTCGGGTGAAGAGCGTACGCGCAATGCATACATGATAACTTCCGACGGCCACAATGTTATAGATGTCTTACACTATACGGTTGATGGCTATGCGCTTGATTTTTCGAACTGGAAAAATACGGGCGAATCTTGGCATGTGAACAACCCTGGCTAAGAGTTGGCGAGCCTTAGCGGGCAAGTGACCCTGGCTCGGGAGTCGGCGAGTCTTGGCGAGCAAGTGACCTTGCCTCGGGAGTCGGCGGGTAAGTGACCCTGGCTAAGAGTTGGCGGGTAAGTGACCCTGCCTCGGGAGTCGGCGAGTCTTGGCGAGCAAGTGATATCGATAAAGATATGGGGGATTGGGCTAGTTTGTGTGTATCCCGGCCGCTTGTGTGGTTTTATGCGCGAAAATAGCAATATCTTAAAAAGTGAACAATTTAAGATATGAGGCAGGTATATGAAAGAAAATCGCAAGTTTGACGTGGTATGCGAAAGCGCGGAAGTATCTTTCGCGTATAAGTTTTGCGCTTTAGCGTTTTTTGCCTTGATGATAGTTTTCGCTCTCTTTGCTGCTTTGCCGTGCGAGCGTGCTTGGGCAACGGTTGAGGGAGACCAAACGCTGCTTACCGATGAAGAGATTGCGGCGGCTATCGCGGCAGGCGAGCTGCCAATTGACGCTGCCGCACAGTCCGACAGTATACAGTCCGATAGCGCTGACGTAAGCGACACTGCAAGTGCCCTTTCTGATGTAGACATCGCTTCTGCAAGTGATAAACCAGTGAAATCTATCGCAGGAGATACGCGCTATGCTACTTCTGCTGATGAAGCAAAAGTAGGCTGGCCGCAGGGTGCAAGTACAGCGATACTCGCAAGTGGTGAGGGCTCAAGCTGGGCAGACGCTTTGTCGGCGTCGAGTCTGGCTGGTGCGCTAGATTGTCCTGTGCTACTCACGCCGCAAAATGCTCTTGATAGTAATACGCGCGATGCGTTAAGTACTCTTGGTGTAAGCCGCGTCATTATCGTGGGTGGTACTTCAGCGGTGAGTAGTGCGGTAGAGCAAAGTGTGCGTTCACTTTCCGGCTCGAGCATCGCGGTAGAGCGCCTGGCGGGTGAGGATCGCTACGAGACTCAGCTTAAAATCTATGAGTACGGCAAAAACTACTGGACAAGAGATTTGGTGATTGTGGCTCGCGGTTGGGGGGAGTCTGGCTTTGCCGATGCACTTTCAGCGTCTCCTGTGGCTTTTTCGCGCAAGGCACCTATTTTTCTCACTAATGAATCTGGTGAGTTTTCAACTAGTCAAGAATCTGCTCTTTTGTCGGGCGCCAACAAAGGGATGTTTAAGTCGGCGCTTATCATGGGAGGTATCGCATGCGTGAGTGCGCAGACGCAGGGTTACATGGATGCGATTGCATGTAGCGCCTCTGCTAGTCCGAGCTATGCACCTGATACAGATGCAGGAAATGCCTGCGTGCGCATAGCGGGGGCTGACCGCTACGCGACGAGTGCCGAATTTGCCAAATGGGCGATATCAAAAGGTTACCTCAAAGCAAACGGAGCTGCTTTTGCTTCGGGTGATGTAGCTTGGGATGCTCTCGGCGGAGGTGTTTTGCAAGGAAAAAATGGCTCGGTTTTGCTTTTGGTGTCAGAAGGAAACACGACTACAGCGACTGGCGCACTTGATGCCTCCTCGATAAAGACGATGAGCTTTTTGGGTGGCAAAGGCGTTATCTTGAGCGCTGATCGCATCAATATCGCCTACGCTCTCGGCTTTGCGCTAGGAGACATCGAAGGACTTAAAGTTTATCTTGATGCGGGGCATGGGTATAATTCCAGCAATAACGGCGTCTACGACAGCGGCGCTTTGGGTTGCGGCTATCAGGAAGCCGACTTGACTGCAGAGCTTGCGCGCGCAGTGGGTTCGGAGTTGCAAAATACTTACGGCATTTCTGTACATGTGAACGACTATGGCGGATGGTATAAACTGCGTCAGGCAGAGGCCGAAAGCCTCGGCTGTGATGTGCTAATATCGATTCATTTTAATGCTGGCGGTGGTTCGGGATGCGAGTCATATATTCACTCTTTGCGTCCTGCGGCTTTTTCGTCTACCTTACAGCGCATGGTGCATCCGGCGCTTTCTCGTGCAACCGGCCTTGCTGACCGCGGTATGAAAAGCGCGCAGCTTGCGGTGGTGGGTGGCAATGTGTCAGCTGTGCTGCTTGAGGTAGCTTTTATTGACAATCAATCTGATATGAACGCCTATCAGGCAAATAAGAGTAGTGTCGCAAGTGAAATTGCTCGAGGAATAGCAGGGAGATAGTTCATGAAAAAGATTTCGTGCACATCTATAGTAAAAGTAGTTTTGTCGATATGTCTATGCGTGTCGTTTATTCCGGTATCGGCGGTGGCTGAAACGGGCGTCGATACGAATGCGAGCGAAAGTACGGGCGAAAGTACGAGCGAAAGTACG
>CAYNWQ010000159.1:0-4126 GCA_964400955.1 uncultured Gordonibacter sp.
GTATACCGCACGACCCTGCGTACCACTGCGCAAGTCAGTTGCATACCCAAACATATTGCCGAGCGGCACCTTAGCCTGGATAGCAACAGCGTTGCCGCGCTGCTCTTGTCCTTGAATCATGCCACGACGGCTTGGGATGTCTCCCATAACAAAACCGGTGTACTCTTCAGGTGTTTCCACCTCCACAGCCATAACTGGCTCCAAAATAACCGGGTTAGACTTTTTGAGAGCGTCTTTGATAGCCATAGAGCCTGCTACCTTAAACGCTGCCTCTGAAGAGTCAACATCATGATAAGAACCATCAACGAGCTCTACGCGCACGTCCTCAACAGGGTATCCTGCCAAAACGCCCGAGTTGAGTGCCTCTTGGATACCTTTGTCGATTGAAGGGATGTATTCTTTCGGCACAACGCCGCCCACAATCTTGTTTTCGAAAAGATAGCCTTTGCCGGGCTCTTGTGGGTACATATTGATGACCGCATGACCATACTGACCACGACCACCAGTCTGACGCACAAATTTGCCCTCAGCACCCATAACCTCATGGCCTGGACGCTCGCGATAAGCAACTTGTGGCTTACCAACATTTGCTTCAACCTTAAACTCACGCAAGAGACGGTCAATGATGATTTCGAGATGCAACTCGCCCATGCCAGCGATGATGGTTTGGCCGGTCTCATGGTTGGTTGACACACGGAATGTCGGGTCTTCTTCAGCAAGCTTTTGCAAAGCAATAGACATTTTATCCTGTTCAGCCTTGGTTTTCGGCTCAACAGCAATGTCGATTACCGGGTCTGCAAACTCCATGGACTCCAAGATAATAGGAGCATTTTCATCACACAAAGTGTCGCCAGTTGAAGTATCTTTCAAACCGACAACTGCAACGATGTCGCCCGCAGAGCAAGAATCGATATCAACACGCTGGTTTGAATGCATCTGTAGCAAGCGACCAATGCGCTCTTTTTTGTCTTTAGAAGCATTCATCACATATGAACCGGAATCGAGTTTGCCGGAATACACACGCAAGTAAGTGAGTTTACCTACGTAAGGGTCAGTCATAATCTTGAACGCTAACGCTGAGAACGGAGCTTTAGGATCGGAAGGACGTTCGTCCTCTTCGTCAGTGTCAGGATTGGTACCCTTGATAGCAGGTACGTCAACAGGTGAAGGCATGTAGTCAACAACACCGTCGAGCATTTCTTGCACGCCCTTGTTTTTGTAGGAAGAACCTACGAAAACAGGATGCAACTTGCAAGCAATCGTGCCCTTGCGGATAGCAGCTTTGAGCTCTTCGACCGAGACCTCTTCTTCCATGAGCACTTTTTCCATGAGGTCGTCATCGCAGTCAGCAGCAGCCTCGAGCAGCTCCTGATGACGAATCTCAGCCTCTTCTTTAAACTCATCCGGGATAGCATCCATAGGCTCAGGATAAGTCATACCTTTTTCGTCAGCCTTAAAGTCCCATGCTGTCATGGTAACAAGGTCAACGATACCCCAAAAACCATCTTCTGCACCCATTGGGATTTGCACAGCGATAGCCGGAGCACCGAGACGATCTTTCATCGTCTGGATAGCATGGAAAAAGTCTGCACCCACGCGGTCATATTTGTTGATATAAGCGATACGGGGAACACCATAGCGGCTTGCCTGGCGCCACACAGTTTCAGACTGAGGTTGCACGCCGGCTACTGCGTCAAACACGGCAACCGCACCGTCGAGCACGCGCAGTGAACGCTCTACTTCAGCGGTGAAGTCCACATGCCCTGGTGTGTCGATAATCTGGAAGCGATATTCTTTGCCACCCTCAGCACCACCGGGGTATTTCCAAAAGCAGGTCGTAGCCGCAGCGGTAATAGTTACGCCGCGCTCTTGCTCTTGCACCATCCAGTCCATCGTCGCTGCGCCATCATGCACCTCGCCGATTTTGTGGGTCTTGCCGGTGTAATACAAAATACGCTCGGTAGTGGTTGTCTTACCAGCATCAATATGAGCCATAATGCCGATATTGCGCGTATCTTTCAAATCCATTTTTGCCATAAGTACTTACTCACACCTCCTAGAAACGATAATGTGAGAAGGCACGGTTTGACTCAGCCATCTTGTAGAGGTCTTCGCGTTTTTTCACGGATGCGCCCGTGTTTTCGGCGGCATCCATAATCTCAGCTGCAAGGCGCTGTTTCATAGTGTGTTCCTTGCGCTTACGAGAAAAATCGACAATCCAGCGGATAGCAAGTGTTGTTGCGCGGCGAGAATTAACCTCCATAGGCACCTGATAGGTTGCACCACCAACACGCTTTGGCTTTACTTCGAGCGTAGGACGTACATTGTCCATAGCTTTTTTGAATACTGAAAGCGCTTCTTGTCCTGTTTTTTCTTCTACGATTTCAAAAGCACCATAGACGATGCCTTCAGCGACGGATTTTTTACCGTCAAGCAATACTTTGTTGATCAACTGCGTGACCAAACGATTGTTAAACTTTGCGTCCGGTTGTACTTCACGACGGACTGCTGCTGCACGACGCGGCATAAATTTCTCCTTTTTGTCCTGCGCGCTTCGAAATGCTCGTTTGCATTCATTAGGTCAAGCGTCTTGCTCCACTTGTTTGAAGCAGGCCAACCCGCGCGACTTAACGGTTTACTACTTGGGGCGTTTTGCTCCATAACGGCTGCGAGCCTGACGACGGCTATCAACCGCTGCGCAGTCAAGTGCTGCGCGAATAACTTTGTAGCGAACACCAGGGAGGTCCTTAACACGGCCGCCACGGATAAGCACCATTGAGTGCTCTTGTAAGTTGTGGCCAATGCCGGGGATGTAGGCGGTAACCTCCATGCCATTCACCAGACGAACACGGCAAACCTTACGCAAAGCCGAATTCGGCTTTTTCGGCGTCGTTGTGTACACACGCGTGCACACACCGCGCTTTTGCGGGTTGCCCTTCAAAGCCGGTGTCTTTTTCTTGTCTACCGACTTTTGGCGGCCCTTGCGGACCAACTGATTGATTGTAGGCAAAACTCTTGTCCTTCCTCTTGCCCTGCAGTTTTGCAACATTTCTTTAGAGAGGCAAACTGCTCTTACTAACCTGCTAAAATGCCTTGCTACGCACGCAGCGCCAAGCTTTACGACGAGCTTTTTGCTCGCGTTGCAACGAAGCTATCTACTGACGCTTACTTTGCAATGCATTTTCGCTCACTTTCGTAAAACACCAAAAAGGTGCACACGAAAATAGACGCCCTCTTTAGGGCGCGAGTGAGCATATTAGCTGTCTTTCCGCAGCTTGTCAAACGCCACGCACCCGGGAGTATCTATAATCCATAATTCCAAAATGCCTGATGAGCGATACACCCGAATTTTTCCTTCACCTAATCGACAAATATATGCGAAAAATCAGATATGAACTTTTCCTTTTGTTTCAGAATTGTGCTTGATGCCCGTGTGGTTTATCGAATAAGCGCCTCTAACATACGCTTTGCAAGCGCATCCCAGGACAAATGTCGCACACCGGCAAATGCCGCATGCTCTGAGATGGCAGCACAGTCTGCCATTCGCTCGTTGAGCCGCTTTGTATCAAGCTGCTGTGCGTCAGATTCTTGCACACCCATTTCCTGTATGTTAAGTTTGTTCTCTGCCATATCTGCTGCCCGCACAAGTGCGCTCGCAAGTCGCTGTTCAAATGCTGGCAAATCTTTTTGCAAGGGCTCATCAACCCCCACCATACGCGGAGGCGCCACATACACCACTGGCGCTGCGGGTGCTGCACTGTTCAGCCAGTCACGGATGCCCGCTAAATCGCTAACCACTACCACACACCCGCAAGCGAGCGCCTCTATCACAACAAGTGGCAATCCTTCAAAAAATGACGGCAATACAAACACATGAGATTGCCTATACACCCGAGCAAGACTCTCCTGTGAAAGCTTACCCAGAAACTCAACATCGTAGCGACTTTTCGTCGCAAGTTCTTGCATATAAGCAAGCTCAGTAGCGCTATTGTAACCACCAGCGAGACGCAGGCAAAATTGCTTCGGTGGATAAGGCAGCATGTCTAAACAACGGATAAGACTTGCAACTCCCTTTTTTCGCCAGATCTTTCCCGCGTAGGCCACGTCTAGCGCACCATCCGTGCGT
>CAYNWQ010000160.1:0-4119 GCA_964400955.1 uncultured Gordonibacter sp.
CGATAACGTAGACGCGGTCAATCAAATTGAGTTCTTCGGTAGACAAATCAAGCTCGTCGATAGAAAGCGCACCGTTGACCATACGCCCCGCGAGCGTGTCACGGATAACACGTGGCTGCTCATGTATCTCTTTGAGCATAAAGTCGGGGTATCCACCTTTTTCAACGACATCGATATCCCAATCAACGTGGGTGATGTTCGGCTCGATAGGCGCGCCTTCTTCGTCAAAATAACTCACGCTCTGAGGTGTGAGACATGCGTATTCGCCGTCGCCTAAGATAACCACGTCGCGTGTTGCAGAAATCATAGCAATCATGTCGGATGCCACATAGGCGCCGTCTTTTGCAAGCCCTACCACGATAGGAGAATCTTTGCGAGTAGTAACGATAGTGTCGGGCTCATCAGCGCATACGACCGCAATGCCATATGAACCAATGACGCAGCGCAGCGCTTCGCGCACAGCACCCAAAAGCTCGCCTTGATAGTTTTCTTCTATGAGATGCGCAAGCACCTCGGTGTCAGTGTCGCTTACAAAAGTATGCCCGCGACCTTCGAGCTCTTCGCGTAGCTCCGCAAAGTTTTCGATGATGCCGTTGTGTACAACCGCGATACGCCCGTCACAAGAAGTTTGCGGATGCGCATTTGCCTCACTGGGGCGACCGTGCGTGGCCCAACGGGTGTGTCCAATACCGCATGTGCCCGTGATGCGCATAGGCGCAACTGTTGACGCAAGTCCGTCGACTTTGCCCTTGCGATGCACTACTTCAAGCTCGCCGTCCTGCACGACAGCAATGCCCGCTGAGTCGTAGCCTCGGTATTCGAGGCTTTTGAGTCCTGCTATCAAAATATCGGTCGCCGCTTGGGTGCCCGTATAACCAACAATGCCACACATTGAAAAATTTCCTTGCTCTTAAACAATAGTTGGTGCACATTATCCCATTAAATGGCCACGCCTGCTTGCGCACAGATGCGCTTTCCACCTCATTAGCAGAAAGAAGAAACAAAAGTGAAACATATACGGCGTGCGCGCACGAACGCGAGGTGTGGAAAAGTTTGACGCAGGCATACGCGCGGCACATATGCGCTATAATAAACGCCGCTGAAAAACCTGCTCGCTCCTGTTAAGTTAGATATAAATAGGAAAATGTCAGGGGACGTAGGTATAGATTTCAACTGAAAGAATGAGAGGGCACATGAAAATTATTGTCGATACCCCCGAGCAAATAGCTGAGCGCGCAGCTGAGCGCTACGTTGAGTTGCTTGCCGCAAAACCAAATGCTATTTTGGGCTTTGCAACCGGTTCCACTCCACTTAATCTCTACAAAGAGCTCATTCGACTCAATGAAGCAGGCATGATTTCTTTCAAAGATGTCACGAGCTTTAATCTTGACGAGTACGTTGGACTTGAGCCAACGCATCCTCAGTCTTATCGCTACTTTATGGAAGACAACCTTTTCAATCACATCGATATTGATATCGCTTCTACACACGTGCCTTCAGGACTTGATACCTCCGCAGAAACACTTGCCGGATACGATGCGGCTATCGCCGCTGCTGGCGGACTTGACCTGCAGCTTTTAGGCATCGGTATCAATGGCCATATCGGTTTTAACGAACCCGGTACCCCGCTAGAGTCGCTCACCCATGTGGTTACGCTTACCGAGTCTACCCGCGAGGCCAACAAGCGTTTCTTTGCTTCTCTTGATGAGGTACCTACGCAAGCTGCTACCATGGGTATCAAGACTGTCATGAACGCCCGCGGTATCATATTGATTGCTACTGGCGAAAACAAAGCAGACGCTATCGCCGCTACCGTAAATGGCCCAGTAACAGCAGACATGCCAGCGTCAGCCCTACAGCTCCACCCCAACGTAGAGATTTATCTCGACGAAGCGGCGGCATCTAAACTCTAAGTCGCTCACAAACGCCCGGGAAACATCCCGGGCGTTCAACTTTTCTGAGGATAAGTGTGACAACGAGACATATAGGTATGAAATCAAACTCGATTTTAGCTTTATAACTATAAACGAGAAAAACGAGAGGTAAGAAAACTATGGGACGATATTTTGGAACCGACGGATTTAGGGGACTTGCCGGCAGCGATTTAACTGCCGAGCATGCGTTTACGATTGGGCGCATCTTAGGACATATGGCTGCCGAGAGCGCCAAAAGTGAAGGCACAGCAGAGGGTGGCGGCAAGTGTGCGCATGCACGCATCGTTATCGGCAAAGATACTCGCCGCAGCGGATACATGCTTGAAAGCGCTCTTGCTGCAGGCATCACCGCATCTGGTGCTGATGCCTACCTCATGCATGTGACCACGACTCCTTCGGTTGCTTATATCACCCGTATGGATGATTTTTCTTTTGGCGTTATGATCTCTGCCAGCCACAACCCCTATGGCGACAACGGCATCAAGGTGCTTGCAGGCACAGGCGAAAAACTCGACGAAGACACAACCAATCGCATCGAGGACCTTATGGATGGCGACCTTAGTGCGCTTGGCTGGACAACAGATGACGCTATAGGATGCGTGGTTGACTTTAGCGAAAGTCGCGACCGTTACGCTGACTACCTCATCTCTCTTGCGCGCGTAAAATTAGAGGGCAAAAAGATAGCTATCGATTGTGCGAACGGCGGCTCTTACGCTATTGCGCCACGCGTATTTCGTGCACTTGGCGCGGAAGTGCATGTTTTGAGCAACGAGCCAAACGGGCTTAATATCAACGTAGAGTGTGGATCCACGCACCCCGAAGCGCTTTGCGCTTATGTGCGCGAGCACGCACTCGATGCAGGCTTTGCTTTTGACGGCGATGCTGACCGCTGCTTGGCGGTTGATGAAAATGGCACGCTGGTGAACGGCGATGAGATCATGTTTGCATGCGGACTGCACATGAAAGAGCAAGGCCATCTTGCCAACAACACCGTCGTCACCACTATCATGTCAAATTTTGGCCTCTATAAAGCGCTTGATGCCGCAGGTATCGCCTATGAAAAGACCGCCGTAGGCGATAAATATGTCTGGGAAAACATGCGTGAAAATGGACACATGATAGGCGGCGAGCAGTCAGGGCATGTTATCTTTGGCGAGTATGCTCGTACAGGAGACGGCATACTGACGGCTATTATGGTAGAAAACACTATGATAGAAACCGGCAAGTCACTCTCAGAGTTGGTAGCGCCTTGTCAGATGTATCCGCAAGTTTTGAAAAATGTGCGCGTAGATAGCAAAGACGGCACGCTTGCAGATGGAGCCGTCAAGGCAGCGATTGCTGCGGCGGACACTGAACTTGGCGACACCGGACGCACGCTTGTGCGTAAAAGCGGCACTGAGCCGGTTATACGCGTCATGGCCGAAGCACCAGCGCATGAAATATGCGAAAAACACGTCGACGCCATCATCGCTGCTATGCGCGAAAGCGGGCATTTGCTCTAAAGCACGAGGTTTGCCCTAAGGCATGGGGCCTGTCATAAGGCGCAGAGCTCGAACTCGAGCACCGGATTTGCTTCAGAGCGCGCAAATCAAAGAAAAGGAGACAAACATGAAAGCACGTATCGCAGACCTTTATGACCTTGAAGGGACAATAGCTAAAGACTACCTGTCGCAGTTCACTTACCCCTGGGAGGCACTCGCAGGCATAAAGGATTTTATTTTGGAAATGGGTCCTACGCTGCCAAAAAGCGAGTACGAAGAGGTCGCCGAGCACGTCTGGGTTGCACGCGATGCTCACGTATTTGAAAGCGCCTACCTCGGCGCTCCTATTATCATCGACCATGAAGCTGAAGTGCGCCACTGCGCATTCATCCGCGCGAGCGCTTGTGTGGGCAAAGGCGCGGTGGTTGGCAACTCTACCGAGCTGAAAAATGTCATTCTTTTTGACAAGGCGCAGGTGCCTCACTATAACTATGTGGGTGACTCTATCTTAGGTATCGGTGCGCACATGGGTGCAGGCGCGATTACTTCAAACCTCAAAAGCGACAGAACACTTGTAGTTGTGCGCGACGGTATCGAGCAGATAGAAACAGGTATCAAGAAATTTGGAGCAGCGCTTGGAGACCACGCAGAGGTGGGCTGCAACAGTGTGCTTTGCCCCGGCTCGGTAGTCGGCGCAAACACGA
>CAYNWQ010000161.1:0-4088 GCA_964400955.1 uncultured Gordonibacter sp.
CGAGTGCTGCAGCTTCGGCCTCAATGCCGCCCACGCCCCAGCCTAAAACACCGATGCCGTTTGCCGTAGGCGTGTGACTGTCGGTACCCACCAACGTGTCGAAATACACGAGAGGCGCGTTTTGTGCACCTGCAGTCTGCGCAGCTTCGCCCTGTGCGCCTGCAGTCTGCGCAGCTTCGCCCTGTGCGCCTGCAGTCTGCGCACCCGAGATCTGCACGCCCGTGGTCTGCGCACCACCACTCTGCGCACCCGGGGTCTGCACGCCAGCACCCCGCACGGCGTCCTTGTCGTCTTTCACAAAGACAACCGGAGCGAAAGTCTCGATGTTAAGCTGATGACAAATGCCTTTTCCGGGAGGCACGATACGCACATTCCGAAAAGATTTTTGCGCCCATTTCAAAAAATTGTAACGCTCGCGATTGCGCGTAAACTCTAGTTCCATGTTTGCCGCAAGCGCGCCTGGACATCCTGCCTCATCAGCAATAACCGAGTGGTCTATCACAAGGTCGCAAGGAGTGCGCGGATTTATCTTTTCCGCATCTCCTCCTAAAGCCTCACACGCTTCACGCATAACCGCAAAATCAGTAAAAACCGGCACACCTGTAAAGTCTTGGAAAAGCACGCGAGCCGGGTTAAATTCCACTTCATCGCCTACTTTTCCCGCAAGCCCCGCCTCTATAATACGAGCTGCTTGCGCGTAAGCCTCACTCGCATCTTTCGCATTGCGCAGCACGTTTTCGACAAGCACAACCAAAGCTCGCGGCAGCTTTTCTGTGCCCTCAATAGCGCTAACAGGAAAATAGCGATATCGAACGCCATCCACGTCTAAAGTTTTCGAAAACGTCTGCTCATTTTTAGTCATGAGCTTGCCCTCCCTCATCACTCACTTCTACAAAAAAGTCGCTTTACTATGCCTCAAGCTCACTTACGAGCGCATCAGTAAACTCCGTACAACTCGCCACCTGTCCGGCCGCACCAGTCGCACGTCTGATATCGCCCGTCAGATGCTCGCCTTTTGCGTAAACCGAGCTCACCGCACGGCGAATACGCGTCGCCGCATCATGCTCGCCGAGGTGATCAAGCATCATAGCAGCAGAAAGTACCTCAGCGGTAGGGTTTGCCTTATCTTGACCTGCGATGTCTGGCGCAGAGCCATGCACAGCTTCAAAAACGGCATAGTCGCGCCCGATATTTGCACCCGGCGCTATGCCGAGACCGCCTACAAGTCCTGCAGCCAAATCACTTGCAATGTCACCATACAAGTTAGGAAAAACCACCACGTCAAACTGAGCGGGATCCATAACGAGATTCATGCAGAAAGCATCCACGATGCGCTCGTCAAAAGCCACTTTCCCGGCATATTCTTGTGAGACCTCGCGTGCGACTTTCAAAAAGAGACCGTCGGAATACTTCATGATATTAGCCTTATGAACTGCAGTAACTTTTTCGCGGCCCATTTTTAGCGCATAATCAAATGCATAGCGCACGATATTTTGCGTCGCAGTAATCGAGATAGGCTTTACCGATATACCCGAATCAGGCCGAATTGTGCCCGCCCCTTGCGTCTCACACAAGTCTATGAGCGCCGCCGCACCCGCGCTACCTTCTTCAAACTCAACGCCCGCATAGAGGTCTTCGGAGTTTTCGCGCACAATAACGAGGTCAACATCGCTATAGCGCCCGCCAGCTCCGGGGATAGATACAACCGGACGCAAGCACACGTAAAGCTCGAGCTCTTTTCGCAGAGCCACATTGACGCTTCTGAAACCAGTCCCCACAGGAGTGGTCACCGGTCCTTTGATAGCAACTTTATTACGCCGCACGGCCGCAACGGTCTCTGCTGGCAAAGGAGTACCGTATTTTTCGATGCACGCTGCACCAGCATGTGCGCGCTCCCATTCGATTTCTACGCCCGATGCTGCAACTACACGCTGCATAGCTGAGGTAGTCTCAGGACCTATGCCGTCTCCTGGGATAAGCGTTACCGTATGTTTCGCCATGTTTTCTCTCCTCGAGGCAATACTAGACTCTGCGAAATAAAAGACTTGATAAAATTACTGCAAACAAGATAGGCAAGGCGAGTGCGTGTGTAGTGCCTAAAATGCAAAAACCAGCATAAGACACAAAAACTTACACGCTACGAACACGAAATAGCATTATTGAGAGGTTGCTCTATTTGAGATGTCGATTTATTGAGGCGACAATCTTTTAAGATGTTGCCCTACGAAACGCTCGCAACAATAGCGGCGGCGCGACGCTTAAGCGCGCCCTTGCCGTTTTCGGCGTCAAATCTCATTCTTTCAGCTAGTTGCAGTTTCACCTTAGACGAAAGGGTGCCTTTCGCAAATTCGGCTACCGCTATGAGCATGTCGGTAAACTCTAAGTCACCGTGATAACACTGGATAGCTTCATCAATGAGAGGCCACGTCTTTTCCGAACGCGCACGCGACACCGCACCCAGCCTGCACAAAAATCGCATGGCCGCGAGGCGCACCGGTCCACTTTCTTCGTCGAAGAGCGCCGCCTCTGCACCCGCAAGTGCCTTGTCGCAAGGCTTAGGGTCAATCTCCACCAAGCACGCAAGCACGTCAAGACATTCCCAGCGCGTCTGCGCTTCCGGGCGATTGAGTGCATCGACGAAATCGCGGGTGTAGGGCGCAAGCACGCTCGCATCTGTATGCGCAACAAAAGCAAGCACCTGCGCAGCACTTTGTCGCTCACGACGAGAAGCCCCCGAAAGAGTCTCGATAAGTGATGTAAGTTCGCTTTCGTTTTTGATTGCTTTATTTGCTGCCTTTTGTATGACCTGCGCTTTTTCGTCCATGAGTGCGCACCTTCCTGACTGAATAGTTGCTCCAAAATTGCCTCGGCGCAACTAGTTTGATTTTTCTTTTTTCGTGTCACAGTATACTCTTTGCTCGCAAACAAAACATGCACTCGCAAAGAATAAACACGGCGTCAAAGGTTAAACGGTAGCTAATAGCGGCTAACCCCTTACGGCAGCTCACGCTAGGTACCGGCGAAGATCTTTCGCAAATTTAAGTTATCCCAAGCCTTTGCTGGTAGCGCCAAAGAGCATGCCGGTCGGATAATAACGCGCGTCTTAGCCGACAATCAGATTAATGGTAAGGCTGCGCAAAAATTGAGGCAAAATAGCAACGAGCTTTTAGGCGACTACGCCAATCATAGGAGCGTCATTCGTTACACTGCCAGATTTGGCGATATTATTCCGATATGAAGCTATTTATTATTCCGACAAACTTAATATTATTCCGACAAAGGGGTATAATGCAAAGTATCAGGAGGTGTAAGTGATGTTCATGACAGTAAAGCAGGCTGCAGAAAAATGGGGGATTTCTGAAAGAAGAGTCCGAGCGCTTTGCTCTGCGGGGAAAATACTTGGCGTATACCAAGAAGGCCGTGGCTGGAAAATTCCGGCAGATGCGCTAAAGCCCCCCGATGGAAGATATAAATCGAAAGAAAGTATTCTTTCACAAGTTGACAGAAAGAAAGCAGAGCTTGACAGCAAAAGACCTCTAACAGAAGGTGAAGCAGCGAGGCTACTTGAAGAGTTTGTCGTTGAATACACCTACAACTCTAATGCTATTGAAGGCAATACTCTAACCCTTCGAGAAACAGATTTGGTGCTTAGAGGGCTTACCATTGACCAAAAGCCATTAAAGGATCACATGGAGGCTGTAGGGCACAAAGAGGCCTTTGATTATGTATGCGAGCTTGTGAAGGATAATGTGCCAATCAGCGAATGGATCATCAAGCAAATTCATTCTTTGGTGCTGGCAGATAAAAAGGATGATCGTGGTGTATACCGCAGAGTGCCTGTGCGTATTATGGGAGCATATCACATGCCAGTTCAGCCCTATCTCATCGAACCGAGAATGAATGCCCTTTTTCAAGATCTCTCTGATAATACAGAACATATTGTGACTAAGCTTGCTCGGTTTCATATAGAGTTTGAAAGTATCCACCCCTTTATTGATGGCAACGGAAGAACGGGCAGACTGCTTGTGAATCTCGAGCTTATGAAGGCGGGCTATCCACCCATTGATATAAAGTTTACTGACCGACTT